>NZ_CP119129.1 GCF_030128825.1 Sphingobium sp. WTD-1
CCGGTCTGGGCATCATCCAGTGGGAGACGTTCACGGTGATCGTGGACCTCGTGCTGCGCCTGGTCTGGATCGATGCCGGCGACCATGCCCGCGAAACACTGCTTGCGGAGTTGGTCCGCGACCTCTCGCTTGCGCCTGATGCCCGGTTCACGATCGACTGGAAGGGCAACTATGGCGCGCTGGTCCTGATGGCCTGGATGATCGCGGACTGGCCTGTCCGGTTGCGCCGCGCCCTCGAACTTCTTGCCGCTCCGCGCGTCGATGACCTGCTCGGCCAGGTTCACGATCTGAGCGAGGCATCCCGGATGCGCGCGCGAACGCGGATGCGCGATGTTCTGAACTACCAATCCCGGACGATGGACTGGCGTCTCTGGCTCCACGGCCTGGTCGAGGGTGGCACGGACTTCCGAAGGCGCGCGCGTGCGGAGAACGTGTGGCCGCGCAAGGACCGCCTTATCGCCCTGGCCTTGCTGAGCGAGGGCAGGGCGATCGAGGAAGCTGCGTTCGCGGTGCGGGTCAGCACCAATATGATCAAGCGATGGCTCGAGGTCGGCATGGCCTATGGGGTTGAGGCGGTCCTCGAAAAGCCGTTGCGAATATGTGACCTCACGCCCGTGCAGATCGATGAGATCGCGGCTTGGCTCACCGCCACGGAACGAACCTCCGGAGGACCGTTGAAATGGTCGCGCGAACATACGCGCAGCGAGATCATGGCGCGGTTCGGGCTGCGAATTACGACCAATGCTGCCTATCAACTCCTCCTGAATAACAAGCCTCGCCACAAAGGTAGCTGACGGATCTTCGCCTCCACCAGTTCACGATGACGGCACCGGTTCACGTTGATGGAACCAGTTCGCGAATGACGGCACACCGACACATGTCCATGAATGTCGTCCGCTCCGCCGCACGATCCGCGTATTATAGTGCGTAGCGCGTTAATACGCGAATCCTGTCTAAGCTGCGGATGGACATCCGCAATCTTCTTGGTGCGAACCTCCGCCATCATCGTCTCGTAGCTCGGTTAAGCCAGGAAGCGGTGGCTGGCCGCATGGGCGTGGATCGTGCTTACATCAGCGCGGTTGAACGCGGCGTGCAGAACGTCACCCTCCTCATGCTGTGGGAGATCGCCCAGGCGCTTGACGTGCGACCATGCGACCTTCTGAATGAAAGCATCGTGCAACCTCAATCACCTCATGATCGCGGTGAAAAATGATCCAGCAAGCATGTGAAGTCCGGCCATAATATAGCCAAGACCCTCATCATTTGCCGGCCTTCACCTCAATCGTGCAGCGCACCGGCTTTTCTGCCTTTTCCGCCTGCTCGCGGCATTTCTGCACCGTCTCGCGATTGGCATCCGTCAGCGGCGAGGCCGCGACAATCAGCGCCCAGCTCTCCGGATCGGCCGCCTGCATCAACCGCTGCCCCGCCGCCCACGGGCCAGACTCATCGAGCACGCGGACCGCCATGCGCTCGGGCCAGCGCCAGCTATCGGGCGTCCACCGCGCGATCGGGCCGGCGAGCAGGGCGTAGAGGAACAGCCCCAGCGCCACACCACAAACACCGGCGACATACAGCCAGCGGTTTTGCTCGTCGCCGCGCCGCGCCGATGCAAGCCGGTTGCCAATCTCGCGCGCGGCCTGGTCCAGCCCCGCGCGCGCTTCGGCGACAAGACGCGCGTCCTCGCGGCGCGCACCGCTCGCCGCCGTCGCGATCTGGCCCGCCATGGCATCGGGCGTCATCGACAGGAGCGGGCTTTTGGCGATGGGGTCGATCCGCTGGGTGAGCGCGATCAATATCTTTTCGGTGCGTTCCAGCGTCGGCTCATAGTCGGGAATCTCGATATTCTCGCGCGCGGCGGTCAGGCCCTCGATCGCGGCGCGCAGCAACGCCACCTCGCCATGCACCGATGCCAACCGATCCTCGACCCGCGCAAACGCAGCCGCCGGATCGCCGTCTGCCTCCGAATTGTTGAAACCATCATCCTCTTTCTGCATTCGCGCTTCCTCCCGGCGATATTTGACAATTTTTCACAACGTCGCGCGAAATCAAATGCTAAGGAAAAATGCGACCCGAAGGGCTCGACTGCGAATGCGAGTCCATAAGCCAGGCCTGCCGGTCTATTGGACCGGCAGGCCATTTTTAACTACTGCCGCTCTAGCGGCTCATTCCCCGGTCACGGTCTATGCCAAGCTCCTGCGTCAACTGGCGGCCCAGCTCGCCGCCGCCCATATCACGGCCCCGGCTCATGCCGATCTCAAGCCCCAGCTCGCGGGTGCGATTACGCAGGATCGATTCCACCTGGGGATCGCGCTCAAGGCTTTTCGCCATGCCCGCCATCTCCTTGCCAGCCTTCTCGCGGCCCGTCATGTCACCGGCGCGATAAAGCCGGTCGCGGTCCTGAGAGAGCTGTTGCCAGCGTTCCACGAACCGATCAGCGCGCAAATGGGGATCGGCGCGCACGCGGGCCTCCTGCGCCATCGCCTCGATCATCGGCCCGCTGCGGCCCGCCGCCGCCTCGCGGAGCAATGCCGGATCGCGCTGCATCGCCGATGCGAGGTCGCGCGAGGCTCCCGCCCTGAGCTGGTCCAGCGCTTGCCCTGCGCGCTCGAGCGCGACCTTCTGATGTTCCAGCACCGGCCCGCCTGATGCGTGCGCCTGCAACACCGCCTCGGCCGATCGCGAGGCTCGCTCGACCGCGCGGCGAAAATCATGGGTATGGCCCTGCTCGGCACGCGCTGGCGTTTCTTTCGCCGGCGTCGGCGCCGGCGTGCGCGATGGGAGTTTCAGCCCGTCGAACATGCCGCGCTTGGGAGCCGCCTTTTCCTTCGCGCCCTGCACCGGCTCGGCCGTCCGCTCGCCAGTCCGTTCGGGCGGGCGCGGCCGAAAACCGTCGAACATTCCCCGCCGCGGTTGTCGCTCGACCGCGGCCTTCGCCTCGCCAGCGCCGCGGCCGTCGCCAATATCACGCGGGCGCGAATCCTCGCCCATCTGGCGTGAGGTTCCCGCGCGGGGCGCGAGGATTTCCACGCCCTTCCGCTCGGGCGCATCCGCAACGCGGATCTCGCCCGACAATCCCCGCCGATCGGCGAACGACTGTGCCTCGGCGTCCCGGTCCCGATACATCGGATAATCCGACGCCATATCCTTCGCCCGCTCGCGCCCCAGCGTGCGGACAAGCCGGCGATCGTCGGCGAAGTCGTCACGGCCGTAATGGAGCTGCACCCCGTCACGGTGCCGCGACAGCGCCACATAGGCCGAATGACGGTCCATCCCCGGCGTCGCTAGCACATGCCCCTGATCGACCGTCACGCCCTGCGATTTGTGGATGGTCGCGGCATAGCCATGATCGACATGGGCATAATCTTTCAGGTCGAACGCCACCTGTCGGCCATCGTCAAGGCGAACGGCCATGCTGTCGGGCGACACGCGCTCGACTTTCCCCAGCGTGCCGTTCTTCACGCCCATGCCGCGCTCGTTCTTGAGGAACATGATGCGGTCGCCGCTGGCGAAGTCGCGCGCGCCCCGCTCCGCCGATATACGCACGTCCTGCCCCAACTCGCCGGCGTCGCGCAGCCGATCGCGCGCGGCCTGGTTCAAATCGCGCACCTCGGCATTGGTGTGGGTGAGGATGATCCGGGTCTTGTCCGGATCGGCGCGGCGCTGCGCGTCCCATGTGTCGATCAGCTCGGCCCGCGCAGCCTCGCGCGTCTCGGCCGCGTGGACCATGCCGTGCTGCTCATAGGCATGGATCGCCTCGCCGGTGCGGCCCGTCGCCAGCGCCCGCGTGGCGTCGCGCTGCCAGTCCTCATGCTGCCGGCGAACCTCGTTGATCTCGGCCGCGCCGTGACGCTCGGCGAGCGCGCGGAACGCCGCGCCGGCCTCGATCGCCTGCAACTGCTCGGCGTCGCCGACTAGAACGACCTTGGCCCCTGCCCGCTCGGCCTCGCTAAGCACGCGCTCCATCTGGCGCGTGCCGATCATGCCGGCCTCGTCGATCACCAGCACGTCGCGCGGGCCTAGCAGCTCGCGGCCCTGGCCCCATTGATATTCCATGCTGGCGATCGTGCGCGACTGGATGCCGGAGCCACCTTCCAAACCCTCGGCCGCGATCCCCGACAGCGCCGCGCCGCGCACCTGATAGCCGGCGCGCTCCCATTCGTCGCGCGCCACGCCCAACATGGTCGATTTGCCGGTGCCGGCATAGCCGACGACGATTGCCAGGTCGTTCTTGCCGGTGATATGCGCCAGCGCGTCCCGTTGCTGGTCCCCCAACATCAGGCCATCACTCCCGGCAGCGTCCCGCCCCCCATTTTGCAGCGACGTTGCCGGGAGACCATGCCTGCCCCGATCGGCAAGCCGATCGCCGGCGCGCTCCAACCGCTGCTCCGTCTCGATCATCTCGCGCGACGTGAACCGATCCTCGCCGCGCCCGTCCTTCCCCAGCGCCACCAGCTCGGGCGAGGTCCGCACCGCGCTCATCACCTGGTCGAACTGGTCCTTGCCGTCGCTATGCCGGAACGCGAACTGCGCCAGGTCGCGCCGCGTGAACGTCGCCTGTTGCCGGGTGATCGCATCGAGCGCGATTTGCGGATTGGCGATGATCTTCTCGCCATTCTCGCGCGCGATCCGGGCATGGTCCTCGACCCGCTCGGCCTCAAGCCCCTGTTCGGACATCCGCGACGCCGCCGGCCCGATCTTGTGTTGCGGCTCAAGGTCGATCCCCTGCGCCTCCAACGTGCGATGATCTATGCGGGCATCAATATCCAGCTCGGCCAGGCGCTCGTTGACGTGATCGGCCCACGCCTCGCGCCATTCCTGCAAGAGCGCCGTGCTGTTCCACTCGCGCACCTTTTGGCCGAAGCCCTCCGGCCCTACCTCGCGCATCGACAGCATGACATGCGCGTGCGGCTTTGGTTGCCCGTCCTGCCCCATGTCCCAATGCACATTCATGTCCGCGACCATGCCGCGTTCCACGAACTGCTTTTCGACAAACTCGCGGGCGAGCTGGATGCCCTGTTGCTGGTTCAGCTCGCGCGGAATCGAGAACTCCACCTCGCGCGCCAACTGCGCGTCCTTGCGTTTCTCAGCCCCTTCGACCTCGTTCCACAAGGTCGCGCGATCGTTTAAACGCTCTGGCGCACCATCGGGCAGCATGATTTCCGAATGGACGACGCCGGCCTTGTTCGAGAAATCATGGTCGCGCCCGAGTCGGTCATCGTGCAGTCGTTCCGCCGCACGATAGGCCGCGCTCGCAACGGCACTCGATCCGTTGGCGCGGCTGATGACCTTGGCCGAGAAATGGTAGATCGCCATAACAGCCCCTATACTGCCTTTCTGAGCGCACGTCGGCAACGACGTATAAGCGCGCACTCAAACTCTCTGCCGTTCGCGTGATTGACTTGGCCGCATTTTTGTTCGGAACCGCTGTCCTGTGCCTGCGATCGTGCTACGCTGCGGCTCCCGATCATGGGCGCGAGGGAGAGAATATGCGCAAGGTCCGCGACTATGACGCCGAGTTGAAGGCGCTGGGCGACAAGGCCCGCGCGCTCAAGGCGAAGAAGGTGCAGCAACTAGGCGAGCTGGTCACGTCCACCGGGGCAGATGCGCTCGATCCCGACATGCTGGCGGGCGTGCTGCTCGCCGCCGTGGGATCGGCTAACGCGGAAGAAAAGGAGGCGTGGCGCTCGCGGGGCGCGGCCTTCTTTCAGGGGCGCGGGCGCAAGGCTTGGCGACGCACTGGCGGCGACGGCGAAGGCGGCAAGCAAACTGGCGCAAGCGAGGAACAGGCTTGAAGACGCCGCGCGTCGCGCTGATACGAGAGGATGGGTCATGGCCCGACGCGAGCGCACGCGCCATCTCATAGAGTTGGGCGGCCTCGTCCAGAAAGCCGGCCTCGTCGAACTGGCCGACGACGATCGCGCCACCCTCTATGGCGCGATGCTCGAACTGGCTGGACGTGTGCGGGAGGATAAAGCCGGCGATCTGCTGGTGCTCTGGAAGCGGCGTGGGCGTCGCGCATTCGACGCGGAAGCGGAGGAGCAGGAGGACTCGCAATGAGGCTGGACGATTACCGCGGGGACTGTCAGGATTTCCGTGTGCGGCCGGGCATAATGGGCAACAAGGAGTCCCACTATGTCACGACGCAAAGAACCTGCCATACCGAATGAGCTTCTCGATCAGCTTTTGGCGGGCGGCGCTGCCAGTGCCGCCTTCGAGCAGGGCGGTCTGCTCGATTCGCTGAAGAAGGCGCTGACAGAGCGTGCCCTGAATGCGGAGATGGATCACCACCTCGCTGGCGAAGACGGCGCCGGCAACATGCGCAACGGCTACGGTCGGAAGACGGTAATGACCGACACCGGCAAGTTGGCGATCGACGTGCCGCGCGATCGCCAGTCGAGCTTCGACCCGCAGTTGATCGCCAAGTATCAACGCCGCTTTCCCGGCTTCGACGACAAGATCGTGTCGATGTACGCGCGCGGCATGAGCACCCGCGAGATCACCAGGCACCTGCACGATCTATACGGCATCGACGTCTCACCCGATTTGATTAGCACGGTGACCGACGCCGTGCTCGATGAGGTCGCCACTTGGCAGCAGCGGCCGCTCGATCCGGTTTACCCGCTGGTCTTCTTCGACGCGATCCGGGTCAAGATCCGCGACGAGGGCATGGTGCGCAACAAGGCGATCCACATTGCGCTGGGCGTCCGCGCCGACGGCGCAAAGGAGGTGCTCGGCTTGTGGCTCGAGCAGAATGAGGGTGCCAAGTTCTGGCTTCGGGTGATGAACGAGCTTCGCAACCGTGGCGTTGAAGACATCCTGCTGGCCGTCGTTGACGGCCTGAAGGGCTTTCCCGATGCGATCACCGCAGTGTTCCCCGATGCGATCGTCCAGACCTGCATCGTTCACCTGCTGCGCAACTCGATGGACTTCGTCTCCTGGAAGGACCGAAAGAACCTCGCCAGCGCGCTCAAGGAGATTTACCGTGCCACCGACGCAGATGCCGCCGAAAAGGCGCTGACAGCATTTGAGGCTGGCCCTTGGGGGCAGCGCTATCCCGCCATCGGCCAGAGCTGGCGGCGCGCCTGGGGCGAGGTGATCCCGTTTTTTGCGTTCCCCGACGAGGTCCGCCGGATCATCTACACTACGAACGCCATCGAAGCTTTGAACTCGAAGCTCAGGCGGGCTGTCAGGGCCAGGGGACACTTCCCCAGCGACGAGGCCGCCACCAAGCTGCTCTACCTGATCTTGAATCGGTCGGAGAAAGAGTGGAAGATGCCACCACGTGAGTGGACCATGGCGAAGGCGCAATTTGCCGTGATCTTCGGCGAACGTTTCATCAGAGCCATGGCGGCCTGATGATCAACCGCCCGGCCGCACACGGAAATCCTGACAGTCCCTTACCGCGTCATGAAACGCCCCGACAAGAAACTCGAAAGCGCATGGGGCCTCTGGTCAGAAAAAAGCCAGAGCTGGCTCGATCTTCTCTTTCCGAGCGAACAGTCCGCCCGCGAAGCCCTCGATTATCTGCACCGCCATAGCACCGGGAAGGACCATCAATGAACAGCCTCGATATCGAAACGATCCGCAACCAGGTCCGCACGCTCGATTATGTGCGCGGCACCCCCGCCGAAGTCGCAATGTGGCGCGAAGCCGATGCCGAGGCCCGCGCCAATCTCACGATCGAAGGCATGGACCTCACCATCGGCGAACAGGCCCTGTTCGAAATGCTGCGCGCCGAAGCCGTGCCCCCTCCCCTCGCCACGGCCATCGTCCTCAAGCTGCTCGATCATCCTGACGCCGACCCGGCGCTGCCGATCACGCCGCTCGCTCGCCTGAAGAACCTCGAACGTGGACGGGAGGAACAATGAGCCTGACCCTATCCTTGCGCCGCTCCGGCGCGATCCTGTTGGCTGGTGCCGCCGCTTGTCTGGTCGCTGGTCCCGCCAGCGCCGCCGACACGCCCCCCGCCTGTCCGGTGACGGATGCACCCTCCAACGCTGTCGCCATTACCTCCACGCCCCTGCCCGTCGAGGCACTGGGCGGCCATTACCGCACGGACACCGGATGGCCTGCCCCCGGAGAGGGGCGCATTGGACAATTGCGCTACGGTTGGGGGCTGATGCTCCAATCGGACGATCCGCGCTTTGCCGACTTCGATCAATCCCCCGGCCCGGTGCATTCCCGCTCGTCGGGATGCTGGATCACCTGGGATCGCCAATATGGCAAAAGCGGAATCGTCGCCGTCTCCAATGGGCGTATCGGCAAGAGCGGCTATGTCGAGGGCTATGTCCCGCCCCGCCCCGATCGCACCCCTACGATCGCCGGATTTCGTTTCGTCACCGCGCAAAAGGTTAGCCGCAAGAATTATGACTGGGTTGGCCTGTGGGTCGCGGAAGGCAACGACCAGCGCACCCAGATCATCGGTTTCAACGACACTGCACACACCGTCCTAGCGAACCTCCCTTTCCGGTTCGGGGGCATGGCCTCCCTGCCTGATCTACATGGCGTGGCCAGTCATATGACTCTGATCGGGGAAGGCCGCCCCGGCCAGCCCGTCCCTTGGCTGCGCCTCATCTGGTTCACCCGCCCTCTGGACCCGCAAAAATGAGTGGGCCGGTTGTCGGAGAAGAGGGCAACGCAGGCTGTATCCTTGCTGCCGGCGGAGCCTTTGCCGTCCTGTTCGGCACGGCCTGGCTGCTCGAAAAGGTGATGCCGACCTCGATCGCCAGCACCATCGCCTGGGTGGCGCTCGTTGTCTTCCTCGTGCTGGTCTGGAAATATGGTTTCAAGGGTCGCCGCAACGCGCTGCTCGGCTCGGCCGCCTTCGGTGGAATCGATGACGTGCGCGCCCTTGCGAGCAACAAGGGCGATCTCCTGATTGGTCGATCCTTCAGAACCGGCAAGCTGCTGCGCTATGACGGCCCCGCCCATCTCCTGACCATGGCCCCTACGCGCAGCGGCAAGGGCGTAGGCACCATCATTCCCAATCTGCTGACCATCGACCGCTCGGTGATCTGCATCGACCCTAAGTGTAGGGGCTCGCAATCGTAGCGGCGTCTGCTCGCCAACAGCGCGATTTCCTGCTCACGCTATCTGCCACTGGCGCGTGGCGCCGTGCTCAAATTAGCTGCCAATGTGCTCGCCCTCATCCGGCGCTGCTCGCAAACGAGGCGTCGCACTCACGCTGTCTGCCAACAGCTTCGACCGCCAGCGGGAGGTCGATCAGACGGCCATAGGCTGTCCCGTTTCTCCATCTGCACCGGGCAGTTTCGGGAAAAGCCAATCGGGAACACATTTCGGGAAAATGGCACCTCGTTGCCATCGAGCGCGCCTTGCCGCCGTCAGCCGTCCCACGCGACCTTCGTTTTTGGGAAACTGCTTATCGTCCGGGCGGGGGCGGTTCGTCGAACAGCATTTCCAGATCATCGGCCTCAAGCCCGCCCTTGGGGCGCTCGACGAGCGTGAAGCGCCATCGCTGTCCGCGCCGTAGCTCAGTGAACCCGGCGCGCTCCGCCGCTCGGACGTGGACAAAGACCTTGGGCTGCTTGTCGTCACGAGAGATGAAGCCCCAGGCCCCACCACGGTCGAGGTATTTGATCGTTCCGGTCGGCATGATGCCTTCCTTTCGGGCCTAGCCCTCCTTGGCGCAGGCGAGGCACATCGTCGTCGCGGGCGCACGATCGAGGCGCTTGGCCTCGATTTCCTCACCACAGCGGACGCACCAGCCATAATCGCCGCTGTCGATCCGCATCAGTGCGGCGTCGATGCGGCACATTCGGCTTGCCGGTGCCGCTGCGCCGCCAGTGCCATTGCCTGCACCTGCATGGCGTCGATCCGCGACAGGCGGCCGACGCTTTCCTGATCGAGCGTGACCGGGGCGCGCGTTTCCTCGGCCGCCGCATCATCGGCGACGAGCTGATCGCGAAGCGCCAGCAGTTGCCGACGCCGCGCATCAAGGTCCGGCGCGTCCCCGGCTATGTCAGCGTACCAACAGTACCGGGGCGCGAACGGTGCGGATCATCGTTGTCGTCGTGCTGCCGACGATCAGGGTGCGAAGCGGCGAGTGTCCATAGGCACCCATCACCAGCATCGCGCCGGGATGCGCCGCCATATGATCGCCGATCACCGCATCGACCTTGCCGTCACGCAGGACGGTTTCGGAACAGGCGGGCAGCGTTGCTGCCGCTGCGCCGAGCTGGTCGCGGTGTTTGCCATCATCCGGCCCCGCCATGACAAGGTGTACTGGCAAACCACCGAACAGCGGCGAGGTAGCGACATGACGGACAGCGCGGCAGGCGGCGGGGCTGTTGTCGAAGGCGATCACCACCGCGTCAGGTGCCTTGGCTTCGCGTGAGGCGATCAGCACCGGCTTGTCGCTGGCACGCACGACCCGTTCGACCTTGGAGCCGATATGGTCGGTCGCGAACTCGCCCGACGCGCCGCGCTTGCCGATGATGACCAATGCAGCATCGGCTTCACGCTCGACGATCGTCTCCACGATCCCTCCATGCAGGTGCATCGACGCGACCGTGATGCCCTGCTCCTTCAAGCGAGTGCCGCCTGCGTCCAGCAGGATGCGCCCTTCCTCGATGGCAAGACGCCCCGCCGCTTCCTCGATGCGGGTCAGCTCTTCCAGCAGCTCGCTTTTGACACCGAGGCCGATCGCGCCGCTATGATCGTTGCGCGATGCCACGGCATCCTTGCGCTGGACGACGTGCAGCAGCTCGACATCGGCCCCGAGCCGGGTAGCGGCCCAGGCCGCCAGATCGACGACGCTGGTCGCGTAGGTGGATGCGTCGATACAGGCCAATATGCGGTTCATAAGCCCTCTCCTCAGTGGGCGCCGAGCGCTGCTTCGGCGCCGGGCTTGTCATGGACGGCGAAGCGATCGACCATCGTCGCGCTCGCCTGATTGAGGCCGATGACCTCGACATGGGTGCCTTCGCGGCGGAACTTGAGGATCGCCTTGTCGAGGCTCCCCACCGCCGAAATGTCCCAGAAGTGCGCGGCGGTCAGGTCGATGACCACATTGTCCAGCACCTCCTTGAAGTCGAAGGCGTCGGCGAACCGCTCGGACGAGGCGAAGAACACCTGACCCGAGACGCGGTAGGTCCGCGTCCTGCCATCCGCGCTCAGCTCGGATGCCACGTCGAACAGGCGCTTGACCTTGCTGGCGAAGAACAGACCGGACAGGATCACGCCTGCGACCACGCCTTGCGCCAGATCGTGCGTCGAGACGACAACCAGCACCGTCACCAGCATGACAACCGACGACTGCCACGGATGGCTCTTGAGGTTCCTGATCGATCCCCAGGAGAAGGTGCCGATCGACACCATAATCATCACCGCGACCAGCGCCGGCATCGGAATGCGGGCGACCAGCGGCCCCAGTACGACGATCAGGAACAGCAGGAACGCGCCCGACACAAAGGTGGAAAGGCGGGTGGAGCCGCCCGACTTCACGTTGATGACCGACTGCCCGATCATGGCGCAGCCGCCCATCCCGCCGAGGAAGCCGGTCAGAAAATTGGCGATACCCTGCCCCTTCATCTCGCGGCGCTTGTTCGATGGCGTGTCGGTCAGATCATCGACGATCTGCGCGGTCATCATCGATTCCAGCAGGCCAACCGCCGCCATCGTCAGCGAATAGGGGAAAATGATGCGCAGCGTTTCCAGCGTGAACGGCACCTGTGGGATGCCGAACGCTGGCAGCGACGAGGGCAGCTTGCCCATATCGCCCACCGTGTTGACCTTGATGCCGGCATAGATCGAGACGATCGTCAGGATCACGATCGCGACCAGCGGCGACGGGATCGCCTTGGTCAGACGCGGGAACAGGTAGATGATCGCCAGGCCCGCCGCGACCATCGCGTAGGTTTCCCACCCGACGTTCGTTAGCTGGGGAAGCTGCGCGATGAAGATTAGGATCGCGAGCGCGTTGACGAAGCCGGTGATGACCGAGCGTGACACATACTGCATCAGCAGGTCGAGCTTCAGGAAGCCGGCGACGCCCTGGATCAGTCCCATGAGGATGGTGGCGGCAAAGAGGTACTGGACGCCGTGATCGCGGATCAGCGGCAGGACAAGAACCGCAATGGCGGCGGTTGCGGCCGAAATCATGCCGGGGCGTCCGCCCACGAGCGAGATGATGACGGCGATGGAGAAGGAGGCAAACAGCCCGACGCTTGGATCGACGCCGGCAATGATCGAGAAGCCGATGGCCTCCGGGATCAGCGCGAGCGCGACGACGATGCCCGCAAGCACGTCGGCGCGCGGGTTCGAGAGCCATTCGCGTCGAAGCGAAGTAGCAAATGTCATGTAGAAACCTGATCGCAATAGCGAGGGGCGCACGCCGTCAGACGCGTTCAATCAACGATGCTCGGAAGCGAGGCCCAAATTCGCTAAGGTTATCCCGGGGATAGGCGCCGGGCCGAGCCACCCGAATCAATCCGGGTCCGTCGAAGGCCTCTAGATAGTCACTGATCGGACCATATTGCAACTGCGAACATCAGCAGCCTGCATTCCCATAATACCATCCCATTCGGGCCGGTCGCGGCCAGCGCGCTTCGACTGGTTCAGTCGTAAACGTATATCTGTGCCCGTTCTATGCGCCACCCGCTGTTCGCAAAAACCTTCCTTTCTGACGACCTTGCCGGCGGGCCATGACCGCAACGCATTTCTGCCGCCCGCCGCTTGTCAGAACTGTTCTGAAAACCTGCTTCGCAAAAGCGCGTGCCGGCGACGGGTTTGGAGAACCCACGGGCGGGGAGCGTGAGCATGACGCCCCGTTTGCAAGCAGCGCCGGATGATGGCGAGCACACTGGCAGATAATTCGAGCAGGATGCCACCCGCCAGTGGCAGATAGCGTGAGCAGGAAATCTGGCTGTTTGCGAGCAGACGCCGTTATGATTGCAAGCGCCTACACCTAAGGGCGAGAACGCCCGCGTCACCGCCCGCACCCGCGCCACCAAGGGCAAGGTCTGGTGCCTCGATCCCTTCGGCGTCTCCGGGCAACCCGCCGCCCGCTATAATCCGCTCGACCGGCTAGACCCGGAAAGCCTCGATCTGGCTGAAGACGCCATGACGCTGGCCGATGCTCTGGTCCACGATTCCGCAGGGCAAGGCGGCGAGGCGCATTGGAACGAGGAAGCCAAGGCGCTGATCGCGGGCCTGATCCTCTATGGCGTGGTCCACGAGGATCGCGAGCGCCGCACCCTGGCGACGGTGCGCGACTATCTCACGCTCGCACCCAAGGATTTTGCCGATCTGCTCGCCCGCATGCAGGACAGCCACGGCGCCGGCGGCCTCATAGCCCGCGCCGCCAACCGCCACCTCGGCAAGTCCGATCGCGAAGCCGCAGGGGTGTTGTCCTCGGCCCAGCGCCATACCCATTTTCTCGACAGCCCCCGCATCGTCGCCAGCACATCGGCCTCTGACTTCACCTTTGCAGGGTTGAAAGAGGGGGTTTCCACGGTGTTTCTCTGTCTGCCCCCCGATCGTCTCGATGCCTATTCGCGCTGGCTGCGCCTGCTGATCGCTCAGGCACTGACCGACATGGCCCGCTCGGCAGTCAAACCGGCGCGGCCCGTCCTTTTCCTGCTCGATGAGTTCGCCGCCCTGGGCAGGCTCGAACCCGTCGAGCGCGCCATGGGGCTGATGGCCGGATACGGGCTGCAGCTCTGGCCCATCCTGCAGGATATGCACCAGTTGCGCGCCCTCTATGGCGAGCGCGCGGGCACCTTCCTGTCGAATGCCGGGGTGTTGCAGGCGTTCGGGGTGAACGACCACGCGACCGCCGAGCTGCTGTCCAAGTCGATGGGACAGGAAACCCTCGAATTTCGCACGGCGGGGTATTCCGAGACGCATGGCAGCATTTTTGAGCGGGCCAAGCATACCCGCTCGACCAGCACCCAGGTCAGCGCGCGCAACCTCATGAACCCTGACGAAATCATGCGGATGGGGCCGGACGAGCAGTTGCTATTGATCCAGGGCAAGGACCCTCTCCGGGTCCAGAAAATCCGATATTACGACCAGCGCGAGTTCGCGGGCAGCTTCGATCAGGCGTAAAATGACGGCGTAGAATATATCCGAATATATTCTGGATATATTCTGGCGACAGGCGCGCGAGATCAGTAAAATGACCTCCGGTCGCCAGGGTCTTGGAACGCCTTATGCACTTAGGGCGACCCAAGCGCCCGCTGCGTCGTGGAAGCGCGGCGGGCGCTTGTTGCCTTTCCTTCCCGCTACCAAGATCAATTTGGAGTAAGTGGGTCCACCGGTTAACAGCCCGGCGGACCCGGTGCATGTGATGACCACATACGAAGCCTCATTATCATAGCTGATCGAAGGCCCGTATGCGATGAGATTCGATCCGGTGCAGGAAACCCGATGGAGAATACACAGGGATCGATAGCCATCGAATTTCGTCAGGGCTGGGGGTGGCTGGTCCTCGCGGCGCTGACGATCTCGACCATCGGCGATGAAATCACGCTGCTGACGTTGATGTTCCGCACCGCCGAAAGCGCGCGCGCCTATGGCGTGCCGGCGCTGCTGATTGCCGAGTTGCTTCCGGGCCTGATCGCCGCACCCTGGGCGGGCCGCCTTATCGACCGCAGAGGCGCAGGCCGCGTTCTAGTCGTCGTGTCGGCGCTACAAGCGGCGGCGATCGCGCTCATCGCCTACTATCCAGCATTCACGCTCGCCGGGGCCGCGCTGCTCAGTGTGCTGTTCACGATCACCAGCGCGGCCACCTTCGCGCTGATCCCGGTTCTGGCAAGCGCGCTCGGCATGACGCTCGCGCGGGCCAACAGCTTTCTCGAAGTCGTCCGCAGCCTCGGAATGCTCGCCGGTCCTGTCGCCGGCGGCGTGCTGGTGGGCTGGATGGGATCGACAAACGCCCTCCTGATTGACGCCGCCAGCTTCACCCTGCTGCTGCTCGTAGTCGCGATGAGCGGTCTGCGCCGCGCGCCGCAGGAGCATGAGACGGAAGAAACCACGTTGCTCGCCGATTATCGGCCGCTGCTCGGCAATCGGCGCGTGATGGTGGTGACCGGCGCGCTCAGTCTTGAAGTGTTTGCGACCGCCATCGCCGATGTCGCCTTTGTGTTCCTTATCATCATGACCCTGAAAAGCGGCCCTGCCACGTTCGGCGTGCTGACCGCTTTGTGGGCCGCCGGAATGCTGGTCGGCGCGGCCCTGGCCGAACGGATCATCGGCTGCAGGATCGGCCTGGCTGCGTTCGGAACCGCCGCGATCATGGGCGCGACCATGCTGCTGATCGGTCTCGCGCCTGTAAGCCTTGTGATCGTTGGCATCGCCTTCATCGCCGGCGGCGGCGCCAACAGCGTTCACAATGTCGCCGTACGGACCCTGCTGCAATCCGAATGCCCGCCCGCCGATCATGGCAAGGTCGCCGCGATCTACGGCGCGGTGACGCGCACCGCTGCGATCGGCGGCTATGTCGTCGGTGGCTTCTTCGTGCCGCACGACGCGCCGTCTGCCTATCTGGTGGGTGGCCTGCTCGGTGTCGGTGCCGGGATCATCGGGTGGCGAATATTCAACGGCGGATGGTCGCTGGCCCATCCGATCAGGCGGGGAGGCGTTTAAACGGACCTCGCTCCGGAAAAATCGGCACGCCCTGGGAGGCTCGTAGAGCGCCGCAGGCGGTTCCGACGCCCGAAGCCCTATCCGACGCCTGAAATGGAACTAGGCGGCCCGGAAATCGCGCCTGTGGAGACATTTCCGCCTTCCCTGCCCTCCCGATCGCAGCGCCACCTATCCGCTTGGCTTTTCTGGAAAGCCATTTGCAACGGTTGGTTTAGGCGGTGTGCTGGCGATAGGAGCGCGACGATTGCTATCATCTCCAAACAAACAAAAGTGTGCCGGCGAAGCCGGCTCCATCTCATGGGGGATGCCGGGTGGGAGGATCGCTTTAGCGATCCGGGGCGGCCAAAGGCCGCGAGCCGGCGGGGGCGAAGCCCCCAAGAGGCGGTGTTACTGTCTTTGTCGCAGGCACACACCGATGGATCTGGAGTTATCCACAGGCCGCAGGCGCTGTCGTGGCGTTAAAGGATTCTGTTAAAATAGGAATCGTTAAGTAAGTTAAGGCGGAAAAACCAAGGTTTTATGATATTCAATTCAATGGCTTATCCATTTCGCCGGTGGGTGAAACCCCGTGATTCGGTGGGTGAAACCCCGATAGTGGGGTGGGTGAAACCCCGATGGTATGGTGGGTGAAACCCCGACCCTTTTGGCAAGCGACTCAGCGACACATTCGAGTCGTCAAATGGTGGGTGAAACCCCGATAATTGCCCTCGCGAGGGGCCGGATTCACAGTTTTGCCGACCCTTTACGACTCGCTGTCCCGAAATCCGGGGCAGGCTGCCCCTGTTTCTGGGGCAGCGGTGTGTGAAACCACGATAGTTAGCGTGCCCCGCCCCGCGCGAGGCGGTCCATAAGATCGTCCACTTCCCCGGCGCGGCGACGATCGGCCTCGTAACGCTCATGGCGCTCGCGTTCGGCCTCTAGTCTAGCGTGCAGCTCGGCTGCCTCGGCCGCGCCGCGCAGCTCGAACAGTACTGCCGGCGCGCCCTCGACCGTCTTGGTCATGGTCATGGTGTATTCGGGGAGTTGGTCGGCCTCGATGATCTTCCGCAACATGCGGTTGAACTCCTTGGGCTGGGCGTCACTCCCGGCCTTCTCTCGCAGCAGTTCGACGCGGCACGTCCATCCGCCCCGCTGACTGCCGGCGTGCTTGCGCGCGATACGATACACTGCCCGCTCAAGCCCGCCTGTCAGCAGGAAATAATCGACGTGCATGGTGAGAAGCGACCGCTCGCTGACAATCCCCTCATAGACCCAGTTCGACAGGGTGATGGTCATCCCGCGCGGTTGCTCTGTCGCGGGATCGACCTCCAGGCTCCACCCGTCCAGCCACCCGAATTGCGCTTCGGTGCGGCGCTTGGGCGCGCGCAGCGACGTGCGAATGGAAGTCGTCTCCAGGCGCGACAAAGCCGCCTGCAGCTCGGTATAGTCGCGCCCGCCCGTCCCGCGCCGGATCGCCCGCAACAGGTCGTAGGTCGTCGTGGTCAGCGTCCGGGGCAGATCGTTGACGCCCTGCTCCTTCATCCGGTTGAGGACCGACGCGGCCCAAATCAATATGTCGGCGTCCCATATCGTCGCCATGCCGTAGGCGGGCATCGCCTCGACCTTCACCCACGCCTCGCCGTCCGGGCTGCGATATTCGATCGGCTTGAGGCGCTTACGTTTCTGGAGCGAGAAAAACGGGCGCTCCATCACCTCCCGCTGATCCTTCAGCGGGAGGTCGTTCATCAGCGGAATGAACAAGTCGAACGTGGGATTGGGATCGCGGCGCTTGCTCACGGGGCGAACCGGGTATGCCCGCGCGTCACGAGATATTGCCGCAAGAGCCGCTCGGTGATGACGGTCAGCGGCTCGCCCCCTTCCTCGACGCTCAATTGCCGCAAGGTGCGGTGCATGTCCTCGGGGATATGGATCAGCACGGGCTTCTTGCCGGGGTGGCTGCTGCGCCGCGCCGGGCTTTCGCCGGGATCGCTGCGCGCCCCCTGCCCTCCCCTGCCCCGTTGCTTTGGGACCGCCTCTGCCCTCGTCGGTTTGGAAGATGGCGCTGCTGCCGGCGTCGACGGCGCTATCGCTTCAGTCGCGGCCTGGGGCACAGGCGGCGGCGCAACCTCGGTTTCCGGATCATCGAAAATCCCGGCCAGGGCAGACGATTTCTTGGCCATTACGCAACCTCGCTTAGTGGCTTATTCGCATAACCGCTTAGTCGCTTAGCTTCGGCGTAAGCCGCGCGCAACTCTGCTGCCGCCTTGCTGTCAGGGTCCAGCTCGATCGCGGTCTTGCCGATCGGCGTCGCTTTGTAGAAGTCCTTGCGGAAATGCAGCACGCTATCGAACACGGCAACGCCCTTGGCGGCGAAGCCGGCGCGCGCCTCGTCCCCCTCCCCGCCCTGGTGCGGCACTTGCGTCAGGATCACGGCGAACGGCGTTCCCGCCTGCTGCACCTGCTTGACGGTTTGGAGGACCGAATGAACGTCGAGGCCGCGCGGCGCGACCGGGATCACCACGAAATCGGCCTGTTCGGCCGCGAGCATGGCGATGTCCTTCGAGTTCGCCGGCGTGTCGATGATGATAAGGTCCACCTTGCCGCTATCGCGGCCGCGTGAGACATGCAGCGGCAGGCCTGCGACGCTGCTATCCTTCACCATGACATCGTCGCTATCCCGCCGCTCTGACCAGTAGAGCGCGGACCCCTGCCGATCGTCGGCATCGAGGATCACGACCGCCGCCCCTTCGCGGGCGGCCTCGACGGCAAAGGCGGTCGCGATGGTCGTCTTCGACTGGCCGCCCTTCTGCGCGATGATAGCCCAAGTTTGCATGATGGCTCCCTACTAAGCGATTATGCGATCTATATCGCTTAGTCGCTTAGTAGGCAAGGCACGCCATTAATCGCTTAGTCGCTTAGTGGTTTATCCGCTTGGTATGTCAGGCTTCCGCGTCGCCGCCTTCATCCTCGCTGTCATCATCCAGCGGTTCATGCTGCATCTGGCCGTGATCCTCGATCGGGCAAAGCGGCGCTCCGGCCTGCTCAAGCCATTTGCGCGCGGTCCTGACGGTATAGCCGCACGTCGCGCACTCGCATTTGAGCATCCGGGCTTTCTGCTTCTTCGGCGCGGTCGACTCTCCGTCCGTGTCGAGGCGGGCATGGGGGAGGGGGCCGACGCTCTCCAAAATCGGCGCGATGGCCGCAAGAAACGCCTCGCCGGGGGTGGTGGCGCGCATCGGCCCGACTAGGCCCAGCCCAAGGGCGACTCGTTTAAACGCCTTCCCATGCCCTGCCGGGATGCCGACTGCGGCATGGACAAGCTCATGCGCGAGGATGGCCGCGATCTGCGCCGGCATCGCGTCGGGCGCGTGCGCCAGGTCCGGGCGGATGAAGATTTCAAAATGTCCGTCCGCGCTCAAGCGGTTGTCCCAGCACTCGCCGATCGCCTTGCCCTTCGCGCCTCTGCTGGTGAAGCCGATCGCCACGCGCACGCGGTCGGGCAGGGGGGCGTCCAGCGCCTCGAACAGCGGGGCCACGCCCTGCGCCACCGCATTGAGCCAGCTTTCACGGGTTTGGTGGGTCATCGTCCTTACTCCCTTCAAATCGCCTGTCCGGCGATGGCCATGCCATCGGCCGGAACACGGACGGCCAAGAACGCCGGCGAGAGAGGGGGGCAGCGGGATTCGACGGGGGTGGAGCGGCCGCAGCGCAGCGAGGCACGGCCCCGTCTAATCCCGTTGCGGGGGAGAGGCGGCCGGGACCGCCTTCCCCCTTCAAACAAACATCGACGCCGGCGCACGCCGGCACATCGCCCACGAGATCCGCGCAGCGATCTCGCCCCGCCATGTGGATCGTTACCTTGGGCCAAGACCGCTTGCGGGCTTGGGGAGCGAAGCGAGTAGAGCCACGGTGCCGCGCCAGCGGCAGGCGCTTAATCGCTTAATCGCTTAGTCGCTTAGTCGCTTATTATTATTGGCTATCAGGATTTGGGCCTTGAAAATAATGCGTTTCTGCATTACCTTGCCTTATATGGAGGTAATGACCATGACGACATTAAGCGTGACCACGCGGGGCCAGGTGACGTTTCGGAAGGATATTCTGAAACATCTCGGCATCCAGCCCGGTGGCAAGATCAGGCTCGACCTGCTGCCCGATGGGCGGGCGGAACTGAAAGCGGACCAGCCAAAGGGTTCGTGGCGGGCGCTGCACGGGATGCTCAAGGGGAAGGGCGACGGTCCCCGGTTCACGATCGAGGAAATCAACGACGCTATTGCGGAAGCGGGCGCTGCTGCGGGTGTGGCCGGTCTGGACGGTAAATGAAGATCACGGCCGACACGAACGTCTTGCTGCGCCTGGTGCTGGCGGACGACGAAGCGCAGGGCCTCGCCGCCGTCGAAGCGATGGAAAGCGCAAGCCACGTTGCCATCAGCGTGCATTCACTGTGCGAACTCGCCTGGGTTCTGGAACGACTCTACAAGAAAACCCGGCCCGAAATTGCCGCCGCGATCCGAGGCGTGATCGACGCGGAGAACGTCGTCGTCAATCGCCCTGCGGTGGAAGCGGGCCTGGCTATCCTCGATGCGGGCGGCGACTTTGCGGACGGGGTGATCGCTTTCGACGGCCGATTCCACGGCGGGGAGACGTTCGTGTCCTTCGACAAAACGGCGGTCAAACTGCTGAAAGGGCAGGGGGCCGCCGCCCATCTGCTGAAATAGCCATGCGAGCGATCTTCATCCGGCATGGGGAAAGCACCGGCAACGCCGGCGTGCCGTGCCATGATCTCGCGACGATCGAACTGACGGAGCGCGGCCACGAACAGGCGAGTGCGGTCGCGTCGAGCTGGACGCAAGCGCCCGCGCTCATCGTCACGTCGCCCTATACCCGCACCCGGCAGACGGCCGCGCCGACGATCGCGCGCTTTCCCGGCGTGCCGGTGGAAGTGTGGCCGATCGAAGAGTTCACCTATCTGCAACCGGCGCGCTGGAACGGCACGCGCAGCGCGGAGCGGATGCCGCACCTCGAACGCTATTGGAACGCGGCCGATCCTGATTATTGCGACGGGGAAGGGGCAGAGAGCTTCGCCACCCTGCTACGGCGCTGCGAGGCCGCGCTGGCGCGGCTCGCCGCCATGCCGCCCGCCTCGCTGGTCTATGTGTTCGGGCATGGGCAGTTCATTCAGGCCGCGCGCGCGATCGTCGCTGACGCCCATCTGGACGAACGGGCCAAGATGCGGGCGTTCTGGCGCAAGGGCGAGCCGCCAGCGATCGCCAATGCGCAGCGGGTAGGGTTTCATTTGCAAGGAAATCGCTGGGCCTGCACAACGTGATAGCCGTTCGCTTGATCGCCCTATATGACTGAATGCAATGCGATAATAGATATTCGGAGGCTTAGCCTTATGTCTACCCGTCCGCAATTCTCCCGCATCCTACATTTTGTAGGTATGCTCGCTATGAGCGTGACCGGTACTGCTACAATTGCGCAGGAAGCGCGCCCGCCATTGCAGACAAAGCAGCAGGGCCCCTGTACATTATCGGGACACGGATTCACGGTAGCGGCTCGACAGCGATCGTTTCGGCAGGTTCCGCCCCGTTGCCGACATTACGGACACGTGTCAGCCTCGCTGAATGGAGACGCAATCAGAAGTAGTGCAAACGGCGACCAATCAGCGGGGCGACAAGCCTCAAGAGGGTGACAGGCGCTGGAGCTTGATGCGACGTGCTGATGGCTTCTTCACTCATTACGAAGAGGTATATATCGACCTCTACGATCATGGTGGGGGTGTGGACGGATATTGGACGCGTTCTCACGCTTCCGGTCTCTTCGACGATGCCGAGGCGGCAATGAAAGATGCGCTTGGATCACTGACGTGGCTTGATGCACGAGTGGCGCGGATTGAATGACCGCTCTCCACCGAGGCTGTGTAAAAACGCATTACCACGCCAGTACGTTGTCGAGATGCCTGTGATGTTGTTTTGGCGAGTTCGTGTGATCAGGCTCTGATCGCCTGGATCAGAGCCTGCACGCCGAAGATCTGGATCATGCGCTTGATGTTGTAGGCGAGGACCGAGAGGCTGATTTCGGTTCTGACCTTTTCGAGACCTTTGGTGAGGAGATGGGCGCTACCGATCCATGACTTGAGCGTTCCGAACACATGCTCGACCGTTCGTCGCCGCAGGATCATCGCATCGGGCATGCGATCGAGCCGGGCCTGCATGGCATCGAGGACGCCTTCATTATCCCAGCGCTTGAGGCGCTTGGTCTTCTCTGGCGTGCAGCGCGGCCGCAGGGCGCAAGCATGGCAGGCAACCAGATTGCGATAATGGCTTATATCGTCGCGCCTGTCGGATCGCGTGGCGCTCTTGGTCAGCATCGCACCGGCAGGGCAGCTATAATGGTCCTGCTCGGGATCGTAGATAAAGTCGTGCCGGCTGAACATTCCGGTCTTGATGCCGATCGCGGTGTGGGTCTTGGGGATGCAGGGCAGCACGCCGGTTCCTTCACAGGCCAGCACCTGATCGCCGTTATAATAGCCGCGATCGGCGATGACGGTGATCTCATTGGCACCCATCGCTTCCTTGGCGCTCAGCCCCATCGGCACGAGTTGGACACGATCATTGCCTTCGGTGACGACCTCATGAGCGATGATCAGGTGATGCGTCGTATCGACGGCAGCTTGTACATTATAGCCCACGATGCCGGTGCCGCGACCGCTGCTGTTCATCGAGCGCGAATCCGGATCGGTGAGCGATACCTGATGATCGGGCGCTGCCGCCACCTGGCTTTCCATATCTTTGAGGAACTGCATGTGGCGGCGCAGTCCCGCCAGCTTCTCCTCGATCCGGTCGGTTCTGGCCTCGGCGACATCGCCGGGTTCACGATCCGCCCGGTCGAGAGCAGCAAGGTAACGCTCGATGCTGGCGTCCACCTGCTCGATACGCCTGGCAACCTTGTTCGCCGTGAAGTTGCGATCCCGGTTGTTGACCGCCTTGAACTTGCTGCCATCGACCGCGACCACCGCCTGACTGAACAGGCCCAGTGACCGGCACAGCATGACGAACTGGCGGCATACCCCGCGAAGGGCCGCCCCATTGTCGCGACGGAAGTTGGCGATGGTCTTGAAGTCGGGCGCGAGCCGTCCGGTCAGCCACATCAACTCGATATTGCGCTGCGCCTCACGCTCGAGCCGTCGGCTCGATTGAACCCGGTTCAGATAGCCGTAAAGGTAGATCTTGAGCATCGTTACAGGATGGTAGGCCGGGCGCCCAGTATCGGCCGGCGTCGCTCCGGAAAAGCCCAGCGCCTGCAAATCCAGTTCATCAATAAAGGCTTCGACCAACCGGACCGGATTATCCTGCGACACATAATCTTCAAGCGATGCTGGCAGAAGAAAATCCTGCCGCCGGTCTGCCCCCTCAACGAAACGGCCCATCTCAAAGCCTCCCGAATGTCCGGGGGAAACCTATCATATCATCGCGTTTTTACACAGCCTCGACCACTTTTTGCCATTCCGGAATGGCCCGCGGCCTTGAGGCGTGCTGCCTTATGTAGGTTTTCTGTTCCGTTGCTACTCAACCCCCGGATAGCGGCGCGCCCACAGTCAACCGCCAGACCGGGCGGTTTACCTATGATGGCACTGTTGGACGTCTCAGCGGTAAGGCATCCTACAAGCTGGACTCAAAAACGAGCATTTCAGCACAGCTGGGCGGCGGCGGGCACGATATCGTTACGGACAAGGTCAATTATCTTGCTGTGACCCCGGATTTCTCACCGTTCTCAGAGCATCGCCGCCTCAGCAGTGTCGCAAGCTTCGTTACTGGAGAATTGAACCTCGACCACGCGGGCGCGCGAGAAGGTGAAGCTCTCAACGCGGCTGTCCAGTTTTACACCAACCCGGGCGTGCACGACGTTACCAATGCCCGGTTCAGTGATGGGCGCCGTTACCGGATCGACCTGCAAAAACCCTCGACGTCGATCGATATGCAAATCGACTGGAAACATCCCATGGCTCCAGGACAGATCCTTTCGATGGGCAGCGCCTGGCATCTTGACGACACGACGCAGCACTATCGGTTCATCAGTAACGACAGCACCGGCTCGTTCGGCTCCGACATGAACGATGCGTACGATGCGCGCAGCGGCACATTTTCCGCCTATGCCTCGTTTCAGCAAACATTTGGCTCCTTGACGATCGCACCGGGCCTGCGCGGTGAAGCCAACCGGCGCCGAATTTCTAGTCATGGTGCCGACGATATCCGTATCAACCGGGCTAACTTTTTTCCAAGCTTTCATGCCAGTTACAAGCTCAACAAACAGCTGCAGTTCGGGGCCAGCTTCAGCAAGCGGATAGACAGGGTTCCGCTGGAATATCTGCGGCCCTACGGAACGGTCGAGGATGCCTACACCCTCTTCGAAGGGAACCCCCATCTCAAGGACCAGAGCACAAACGCCTATGAGGCCAGTGTGCAGTTTCGGCCCGGCAAGGTCGAAGCGGGGGCCACCGTCTACTTGCGCGAGACCCGCCAGCTTTGGAGTAAGAATTATCTGGTCAATGCCGCCGGCACCAGCGTTTACAACTACGTAAATTCGGGGAATAGCTGGAACAGCGGCGCGCAATTCGACCTCAGCTTCCCTATCGTCCCTCGGCTCAAGGCAAGCACCAGCGCCAATCTTTTCAACGAACGTACACCGATCGATACGACAGATGGACGAGGCACCCAGCGGACATTTCGCTACTCGACAAACGCGACGTTCGAATGGAATGGCAAGGATCGAGGCAGTGTACCCGGCGATGTGGCGTGACCTGCCCCCCGTTGGTCCCGCGGTCATAACGAGAGTCCGCCGGTTTGATATTCGTCCGCGTTCGCCGGCACAAGCGCGTCGGGGGTGACGCCTCCATCATGCAAGAACGCCCGACGCGCTTGTGCCGGCGTTCGGTTCCCCAATGACGAGTGCGGCCTGACGTGGTTGTAGTCGTAGCGCCAGATGGCCAGCTTGCGCCGGGCATCGGCCAGGCTGTCGAACAGTTCCTCGTTGAGCAACTCGTCGCGCAGAGATCCGTTGAACGATTCGATAAAGCCGTTCTGCTGCGGCTTGCCGGGATCGATATAATGCCACTCGACCTTGTTCTCGCTGGCCCACTTCAGGATCGCCCGGCTGGTGAACTCGGTGCCGTAGCACATTGGGAAGCGGCCCCTCGAAGGGGCGCACTGCCTTGATGAAGGCAAGGGCGCGTAGCGCCCGCAGGCTTCATCAAGGCGGTCATGATCGGCCCGCAGGTCTCTAAAGTGAAGTTGTCGACTCAACCCTTTGGAGACAGACCGACCATGACCAAGCGTAGCTCTAATCCCACCGACGCCGTGCTGGTAGCCATCGATATGTCCAAACACCGCCAGGAGGTCCTGATCGAACGTCCAGAAGGCGGACCCCGACGTCGCATGACGGTGATGGCGACAAAGGCAGATTATGATCGCCTGGCCACGGATCTTAGCGACATCGGGCGTCCGATCATCGTCGGCTTCGAGGCTACTGGTAACTACCATCGCACGCTGGCGCATCGCCTGCTGTCCGCCGGCTTCGAGTTGCGCTTGATCTCGTCCGTTGCCTTGGCTCGAACGCGCGAGGCTCTGCACAATGGCTGGGACAAGAACGATTCCAAGGATGCGCAAGTGATCCTGCACATGCTGCGGATTGGCGCCACCCAGCGATACGTCGATCCGCTCGCCGCCGGGATCAACGACCTGCAGGAGATGTCGAAGACGCATGAAGCCATATCAAAGGCGAAGACCCAGGCCTGGCATAGGATCCTGACCCACTACCTGCCGCTGTATTTCCCGGAGATCGAGCGTTTCGCCGGCAACAGCCGGTCTGACTGGTTCCTGGCGCTGATCGAACGTTTCCCGACGCCGGGGAGCATCATCTCGATCGGCCGCGAAGCCTTCACTGAACAGGCCTGGCCGTTGATCGGTCGCAAGGTCTCCAAGGCCCGGGTAGTCAACGATATCTATGAGACCGCCTCTGCATCGATCGCGCTGCCGATTGACGAGGATTCCACTGCGATCACGATGTTCCGCATGGTCGTCGCTCAGGCTCGTACCCTGATCCAACAACGCAATGAGATTGAGCGGATCGCCCATGACGCGCTGGCCGCGAACCGCGATTATCAGCTTCTGCGGATGATCCCAGGCATCGGACCGATCAATGCCCTGACGATCCTTGCCGAGGCCGGTGATCTGCGCCGCTTCAGCCATCATCGCCAGTTTCTCAAGTTCTGTGGCCTCGACCTCGCTACCTGTCAGTCCGGTATGTTCCGCGGTCGGACCAAGCTGTCAAAGTATGGCAATGCCCGGTTGCGGCGTACATTCTGGATGGCGACGCAGGTCGCGATCCGCCAGCGCGACAACAGCTTCCGCGATAAGCTGGGGCGCTATGTCGCCGGGTATCCCAACGACCCCGATCGCCGTCGCAAGGCGATGACCGCGCTCACCGCCAAAATGGCGCGCGTTGCGCATGCCGTCATCAAGACGGGAACCGAGTACCGTCCGTTCGTCGAACGGGCGGACACCAGATGGAAGGACCCCTCTCTGTGCAGCCGTGAGGGCGCTACCGCGACCCTGTAGATAATGTTCGGGCCTTCCATCTGGCATCCGTATCTCATTTTAAGGACGGTGAGGACCACGACCCACGCGGCTGCTGGATCCTGTGTTTGCTATGGCCGAGAGCGCATTCCTTGACGATGGAAGCCATCTGGATCATAAAAATCATCAGCGCCGATTACACTCGGCGCAACGAGACCTGCTGGCCTTTGCCCGCTGCTGCTTCCCTACATAGGACGTTATCACTGACGATGCAAGCCGGCTTGCCATAGAGCCGCACCAGCGTGTCGAGCTCGCGCGCGACCCGCACCCCGGAGATGCTGGTATCGCCCACCAGGCACAGGTTCTCGCGGCAGCAGTCGTCGTTGATCGCCAGGATGCGTAGCCGCCGCGAGGCACCGAACGTATCCGCAACAAAATCCATAGACCAGCGATCGTTCGGGCGCAGTGGCACGGGCATCGGCGTCCGGCTGCCACGGGCACGCTTGCGACCCCGTCGCCGGCGTACCGACAGTCCTTCCTCTTGGTACAGCCGGTAGAGCTTCTTGTGGTTCATGATGTACCCCTTTCGTTCGAGCATCACGCCGACGCGCCGATAGCCGAACCGGCGACGCGTGGCGGCGATCTCGCGCATCGCCTCGCGGATCTCGGCATGGTCGGGCGGACGTTCTCGCCGGACCGTCTTCGGGTCGACGCCGATCAGCACGCAGGCACGGCGCTGCGAGATCTGGTAATCCCGCATCACGCCGAGCGCCGCGTCCCGTCGCTGGCCTGGCGTCGTCAGACTTTTCCCAACAGGTCCTTCAGGATCGCGTTATCCAGCACGCTCTCGGCCAAAAGCCGCTTGAGCTTGCCGTTCTCGTCCTCCAGCTGCCGAAGGCGCCGGGCATCGGACACCTCCATCCCGCCGTACTTCGCCTTCAGCTTGTAAAACGTCGCCGGGCTCAGCCCGTGCTTGCGACATACCTCGACCGTCGGCAGGCCCACCTCTTGCTCCTTGATCATCCCGATGATCTGCTCCTCGGTAAAACGGCTCTTCCTCATTCGGCTGCTCCTTCGTTGGGGCAGACTCTACATCAGATCGAGGGAGCCAACGGGGGGCAGGTCACTTGGGGACGACGCACCCGCCGCAATGAGGGCGCGTTCCAACGTGAAGGGAGGTGATGAACTTGGCGGCAATGGCGCCGTCTGCGCGTGCGCGATAGTCGCGCAAGACGCCACGGCCAGCAGGGCCGCAATGACACGATGCATGAATGAGAGCTCCTGACAATTCCGGGAGGCCGCGAACGTTGCGGCGAAGGCGGAATATCAGGCTATTGGAGGTCGCAGCGCGGGGTCAGCTGTAGCGAGCGGGAGGTACTGGAAACCGAAAAGCGGTGACGGGTTGTCCATGCCAAAAGCGATTGGCAGCACTTCGCTTTTCACAGCATCGCAAACTTGGTGGCTGTGACAGCCCCCATGGTGATGCGTGAATCCCTTATTTGCATCGGAAGGAACCTGGTCCCCATCACCGTTGCTGTGTCCCATGCTGGCGGCTGTTGCACTGTCCACGCAGGAAATCGGCTCCATGGCGTGTGCAATTGATCCGCCAGTCAGAGACAGGCTGACATAAAGCGCTGCAAAAATGAGCAGGACACGCCGCATGATAGACGCGGATAGCACGATGAGACCACTTCTGAAAGGAATTCCTTCAGTGTTATTGGGATGGCGTCGCCTAGGGGGTAGAAGCACTCCTCTGAGCCGGGCGGCGGCCGGCTATCAAGGTCGATTACGAACGTCTCGCAGCCAATCGGGCCAATTTGGCTGGAGGGTGGTCATCGTCGGTGCGTCTGGATGAGGCGGTGGTTCTCAACCTCACAGAATTATCTGGTGAACTTCAGGACTGGCGTTTCATGTAAGTGTGACGTGCAGGTTTCGACCGAGGGCGCCTTCGCAAGCACCGCTCTGGATCGACCCTGACCTTTTGAAGTTCGGAGGCGATACAGATCAAGGCGACTATCTACCAAAAAACCTGTTCGTGTGACCCGCCAGTCGTTTAATGCGCCGTCGTTGCGTCGCCATGGTGTCAATCTGGTGTTGTTCTAACGCAGTCTTGAAGGAGGGTCCGTTGCGAATCCCGCTTTCGTCGCTTCTATTTGTCGAAGTGGCGTCCCCATGTTGGCTGCCGTTCGTCGAAATCCGCGGCTGCGATGCAAGATAGATTGCCGGCGAGCGCCATGATCGATTCGCAAACCTTCTCCGCCACTTTCCCCTTCGCGGCTGCCATGCCTTCATGGCTGGAGGCGATGCTTGGGGTCGCCCTGCTGTTTGCGATTGCGGTCTTCGTCAACTGGATCGTCAAGCAGGTGATCCTTAAGTTCGCCTTGCAGCTGTTGCCCAAGGACGGTCCGACTCCCGCACCTATCGTCGCGCGGCTCGCCAATATCGTGCCTGCGCTCATCCTCGCCCGCGGCGTCGGACTAGTCGTGCATCTGCCAGCTGGTTTGGCGACGGCGATCCATAATGTCGCGAATGCTTTCATCATCCTGACGATCATCCTGGCGATGAACGCCGCGCTCAATCTTGCAAATCGGCTCTATCAGCGCCGGCCCGATGCCGCCCATCGTCCCATCAAGGGATATGTCCAGGTCCTCAAAATCCTGCTGTTTCTTGCCGGCGCGGTGCTGGTGATTGCGGTGGTGATGGAACAGTCGCCGCTGCTACTGCTCTCGGGACTGGGCGCGCTGGCGGCAGTGCTCATGCTGGTGTTCAAGGATACGATCCTGTCGCTGGTCGCGTCGGTGCAGCTCACCTCCAACGACATGCTCCGGGTCGGGGACTGGATCGAGATGCCCGCGCTCAATGCTGATGGAGACGTGATCGATATTGCCTTGCACACGATCAAAGTGCAGAACTTCGACAAGACGATCACGAGCATACCCACCTATCGGCTTATCTCCGACAGCTTCAAGAACTGGCGCGGCATGCAGGACGTCGGTGTGCGACGGATCAAGCGATCCCTCTTCATCGACCAGAGCAGCATCCGCTTTCTGGGCGAAGAGGACGAACTGAGCGTGCGCCGTTTCGCGCTGATCGACGATTATCTAATCCGCAAACAGGGCGAACTGGCGCAATCGAACGATCACCTCGTCGAGCATGGCGGGGATGTCGTGAACGGACGGCGCCTTACCAACATCGGCACGTTTCGCGCCTATGTCATCGCGTATCTTCGCGCACAAACGCGTGTGTCGGGCGATATGGCCCTGCTCGTGCGTCAGCTCCAACCTACCGCGCAGGGATTGCCGCTGGAGATCTACTGCTTCACCGCGACGACGATCTGGTCGGAATATGAAACCATCCAGGCCGATATTTTCGATCACTTGCTCGCGATCCTGCCTGAATTCGACCTGCGCCTCTATCAGGCACCGAGCGGCCATGACGTTCAACGGATGTCATTGGGCGAGAATGCGAAGAAATTGATCGGGGTGGGAGATGGCTGAGCGTTGTCAAGCCGTCCAAGCGCTCGAGTTCCGTTGTGTCACCATGCTTCAATGGCGCCCTCGGACATAGAAACGGCCAATCAGGGACAAGCCGATAGGCAAAATGGCTAATACGGCCATGCCGATTACCCAGATGACCACGACGGCGCCCTTTCCGGTGCTCTTTAGCATCCCCAGCAATTGTCCGGGCAGGCTGCTGGTATCGAGCGCGGCCAGTATGTCGCCGGCAGATTTGTTGCCCAGCGTTTTCGCGGTATCCTGTCCGCGATCCACAACGAGATCGAGCGAGGTGGCGAGCCAGGCGAGCACGGGATCGGTAAAGCTGTAGAGAAGCCAGGAGAGAAGCGACCAGACCAGCATCGCGAGGCCGATCAGAATCCAGGCGAAAGGCCGCAATTTCCCGCTTCGGATCCGCGTGGCTCCCTCCTGAGGAAAGCCTTCGATCGATTGGTTTTTCCAGCGTCGCGAGCCATGTGACAAAGCGAATTCCCTTCATATTAGCCCGATGCGGGGTCTGGCCAAACGACCCAGCGGCCATCTTCACCCGTACGCAACAAAGACACCATAGGGAATGTCCCTATAGCGCGTTTGTGACCGAACATAGGAAAGGCGTGCCTTGATTGTGCTGCTCCGCTCCCGAGTCTCGGGGTCATGCGCGGAAGGCTTAGGAATTGGCCCGTTCATGGAAGGTTTGAAGATCATGGTCGAAGCTCAGACCCCCGGCGTGGGTGATCCGCTCGATGGCCTGGCGGAGACCATGGACCGCGCCGCAGGTGCCATGATTGCTCAGGCAACCTTCGGCTTGTCGCCGGCCACGCTGGCCCAGGCCGTCTCCGACTGGATGCTGCACCTTGCCGCCTCGCCGGGCAAGCAGACGCAGCTCGCTGCCAAGGCGCTGCGCAAAATGACGCGACTGGGAGACTATGCCATGCGTAGCGCGACGGACGCGCAGGCGGGGCGCGCGATCGAGCCGCTGCCGCAGGATCGGCGCTTTGCCGATCCAGCTTGGGCGACGGCGCCGTTCAACCTCGTCTCGCAGGCCTTTCTGCTCAACCAGCAATGGTGGCACGCGGCAACGACCGGGATCACGGGCGTTACCGCGCATCATGAGGAGATGGTGGCTTTCGCCGTCCGCCAGTGGCTGGACATGGCGGCGCCCACCAATTTCCTCCCCACGAACCCCGTCCTGCAGCAGCGTATCCTGGAGACCGGCGGACAGTGCTTGGCCGACGGCCTGCGAAATTGGATGACCGACGTCGAGGCGCTGATGCGCGGCCTGCCGCCGGCCGGTACGGAAACGTTCCAGGTCGGCGAAACCCTCGCAACCGCCGAAGGCAAAGTCGTGTACCGGAACCGGCTAATGGAATTGATCCAATATGCGCCGACGACGGAGCAAGTCCGGCCCGAGCCGATCCTGATCGTGCCCGCCTGGATCATGAAATATTACATCCTCGACCTGTCGCCGGAGAATTCATTGGTCCAGTGGCTCACCGCGCAGGGCTTCACCGTGTTCATGATCTCCTGGCATAATCCCGGCAGCACCGATCGCGACCTCGACATGGCCGATTATCTGCAGCTTGGACCGATGGCCGCACTCGACGCCGTCGCCGCGATCACCGGCGGCGCTTCGGTCCATGCGGCGGGTTATTGCCTCGGCGGGACGCTGCTTGCGATCGCGGCGGCGGCCATGGCGCGCGATGGCGACGACCGGCTGGCCAGCCTCACGCTGCTCGCGGCCCAGACCGAGTTCTGCGAGCCTGGCGAACTGGGCCTGTTCATCGACGAAGGACAGCTTAGCCTACTCGAGAACATGATGTGGGGTCGAGGCTATCTCGACAGCGCTCAGATGGGCGGCGCGTTTCAGATGCTGCGCTCGAACGATCTGGTCTGGTCGCGCGTGCTCACCACTTATCTCATGGGCGAGCGCGAGCCGATGAATGATCTCATGGCCTGGAACGCGGACGGCACGCGGATGCCCTATGCCATGCACAGCCAGTATCTGCGCCGGCTGTTCCTCAAGGACGATCTCGCCGAAGGACGCTTCCAGGTCAATGGACGCCCGATCGCCCTGTCGGCGTTGCGCCGGCCGATGTTCGTGGTCGGCACGGAGCGCGATCATGTCGCGCCTTGGCGTTCGGTCTTCAAGATTCACCGGCTGACCGGGGCGCCGATCGACTTCGTGCTGACCAGCGGCGGCCATAATGCCGGGATCGTCTCGGAGCCGGGGCATCCAGGCCGGTCCTATCGTCTGCTTACTCGCGAGGCGGATGGAGCCGCGCTCGACCCCGACGCATGGCTGGATGCCGCGACGCGTCACGAAGGCAGCTGGTGGACCGCGTGGAGCGATTGGCTCGCAAAATTGTCGGGCAAAGCGGGCACGCCGCCGCCGATGGGCGCACCGGACAAGGGCTATGCGCCGCTCGCAGAGGCACCCGGCCATTATGTGCTGGAGCGCTGAGCGATGAATGACGAACCAATGATCGAGAACCGCACCTTCGACGAGATCGCGGTGGGTGATACGGCGAGCCTGGCGCGAACACTGCGCGAGGAGGACATCCAGCTCTTCGCGCTGGTCTCGGGCGACGTCAATCCCGCGCACGTCGATCCCGACTATGCCGCGACTGACCTGTTCCGCCGCGTGATCGCGCATGGCATGTGGGGTGGCGGGCTGATATCGGCGGTGCTCGGCACCGAACTTCCGGGTCCCGGCGCCATCTATCTCAGCCAGTCGCTGCGCTTCTCGCGTCCGGTCGGCCTTGGCGATACGATCACCGCCAGCGTAACGGTGGCCGAGAAGCAGACGGAACACAGCATCGTGATATTCGACTGCCGCTGCGTCAACCAGGACGGCGAGGAGGTGATCTCAGGCCGCGCGGAGGTCAAGGCGCCGAACGAGAAAGTGCGCCGCCCGCGCATTGCCCTGCCGGACGTCCATCTTGCCGAACGTCATGGTTATCGTCGATTGATGGAAAAAGTGGCTGGGCTCGCGCCGGTGCCGACCGCGGTAGCCCATCCGTGCAGCGCGTCGGCGATCGTGGCGGTCGTGGAGGCAGCCGAGCAGGGCCTGATCGCCCCCATCCTGGTCGGCCCGGAGGCGAAAATCCGCATCGCGGCCGAGGAGGCCGGGAAGGACATCACGGGCTTTCCGATCGAGTCTGCCGGCCATAGCCATGACGCGGCGGCCAGGGCGGTCGCACTCGTGCATGAGGGCAAGGCCAGACTGCTGATGAAGGGCTCGCTCCACACCGACGAACTGATGGGCGCTGTCGTTGCGTCCGGCACGGGCCTGCGGACGGAGCGGCGGATCAGCCATGCCTATGTGATGGATGTGGCGGACCACCTGGGACCTCTCATCATCACCGATGCGGCGATCAACATCGCCCCGAGCCTGGAGGAGAAGGCGGATATCATCCGCAACGCCATCGATCTCGCGCATGTGATCGGGATCGAGGAGCCGAAGGTCGCGATCCTCTCCGCGGTTGAGACGGTCAATCCGGCAATGGTCTCCACGCTCGACGCGGCAGCGCTCTGCAAGATGGCGGATCGCGGGCAGATCACCGGCGGACTGCTCGACGGGCCGCTCGCATTCGACAACGCGATCAGCCCTGATGCGGCGCGCGAGAAAGGCATCGTCTCGCCGGTCGCGGGACGGGCGGACATCCTCGTCGTACCCGATATCGAATCCGGCAACATGCTGGCCAAGCAATTGACCTTTCTGGGTGATGCGGATGCCGCCGGTGTCGTTCTCGGGGCGCGCGTGCCGATCATCCTGACCAGCCGTGCCGACAGCCTGCGGACCCGGTTGGCTTCGTGCGCGGTCGCTGTGCTTATGGCCCATGCGGCGACAAAGGCCGCGCCGGGGATGGCGACGCGCGCATGAAGGCCGTCGTCAGTCTCAATTCCGGATCATCGAGCATCAAGTTCGCGCTCTATACGCTCGGCAATCCTGACAGCCTCACCTTGTCGGCAAGCGGCAAGATCGAAAAGATCGGTATTGCACCCGCTCTCCGCATCCGCTCCGTCGAGGGTGAAGTCCTGATAGACCGCGACTGGCCGGATGGGGCGTCGCTGACCCATGCCGATCTGCTCGAAGATCTGTTTGCATGGGCCACGGACCATCTTGGTGACCGGCAGGTCGTCGCGATCGGCCACCGGGTCGTTCACGGCGGCACCCGCTTTGCCGCGCCGCAACGGGTCGACGCGGTCCTGCTCGACGCCCTGGAGGCGCTTTGCCCTCTCGCGCCGCTCCACCAGCCCCACAATCTCGCCGCTATCCGCGCCATTGCCCGGATCAACCCCGATCTTCCTCAGGTCGTCTGCTTCGACACGGCCTTCCACCATGACAAGCCGATGGTCGCCTCCCGGCTCGCCATCCCCCGCTTCCTCCACGATCAGGGTATCCGCCGCTACGGCTTTCATGGTCTTTCTTATGAATATATCGCACGGCGTCTGGGCAAGATCGATCCGGCGCTCGCGGGCGGGCGTGTGATTGCCGCGCACCTCGGCAACGGCGCCAGCCTGTGCGCAATGCAGAGCGGGCGCAGCATCGACACGACGATGGGTTTCACCGCCCTCGACGGGCTTGTCATGGGCACGCGCTGCGGCAGCATCGATCCCGGCGTCGTGCTGCATCTCCAGTCACAGCTAAGCATGCCGGTGGCCGAGGTCGAGGACCTGCTTTACCGCAAATCCGGTCTTCTCGGCGTATCGAACATCTCGAGCGACATGCGTGCGCTGTCGGAAGACGGGAGCGTCGAGGCGGAAGAGGCGATCGATCTCTTCTGCTGGCGGGTGGCGCGCGAGGCCGGCGGGCTTATCTCTTCACTTGGCGGACTGGATGCGTTCGTGTTCACCGCCGGGATCGGTGAAAATCACGCCGATGTGCGGCGGCGCATCTGTACCCGGTTGGCTTGGGCGGGTCTCGAGATCGACGACGACGCCAATGCGGACAACGCGCTTCGCATTTCGCGGGCCGGCGAAAGCCGCATCGACGTTCTCGTCATTCCGACCGACGAGGAGCGGATGATCGCGCTTCACACCCTGGCCCTTTTAGAAGCATTGCAATCATGACGTCACTTGTCGATCTTGACGGCAAACGCGGCCTGATTGTGGGCATCGCCAACGAGCACAGCATCGCGGCGGGTTGCGCAGAGGCGTTCACGCGGTCGCGCAGCGCCAATTTTCATCTTGATCAGGCACGATCTGCCAAGCGTCGCAGTTTGTGACCATTTTCAACGTGCTGGCCGCACTGCTATGCCGGGGGACGGGCGGTATCGCCGTTGCGAACTGCTCCGGGGTTGCGGCGCCTTATCCTCGCAAATTGCTGGTGCGATCATCGCTGCTAATATACTGTCGCCTGTGGGCGAAGGAGAAGTGATGAAGCCGACGATCATTGGATCCAACCCGGGCAGGAGCTCCGTCGAACTTCAGCAGTCGGCGGCTTCTCCCATACCGCTTGAAACCGGCGCCATCATCCTTCGTCCTGAGCAGCTGCCCGAGGCGGAGAAGCAGCTCGCGCAGCTTGACTTCGCCACCATGCGTTCCGGCGATGTGATCCGTATCGGCCTCGAAGCCGAACAAGCGCTGCAAAGCACGCTCGACGGCTTTCTTCAGCGGCTCGACAAGAACAGTGCTGCGGCGGTGTTCGCGCTGTTTGGGCGGCTGGAGAAAGGGGTCGAGGACGCTGACCTGCCTGCCATCCTTGATAAAATGCAGAACGGCGAGAAGCCGGGCTTCCTCGGCCGCCTGCTCGGGCGGTTGCGCGGTAAGCGGCCAGACCAGCTGATCGACGAGATGTTGACCGCGATCGGCGACCTGATCGCGGGGCGGACCAAGACGCTTGCAGACGAGATGGCCCGGCTGGAGGGTGAGCTCAGCAAGGAGATGCAGAAGCTGTTCGCCGAGCTCCAGAACCTCGATCAGCTGAAGAAAAGCTACGGCAACCACTTCGGCGAGTTCGCCGTCGCCGCCGGGGTGGCGCGCGCATTGCTCAACAAGGCGCAGGCCTATGTCGCAAATGAGGAGGCGGCGCTCGACCCGGCCGACCCGGTGGCACAGGCTCGGCTGACGGAGCTGAAGGACAAATTGCGCTTGCTCGAAAGCCGCGCGCTGGCGCTGGAGGGGAGCTACACCCGTCTTCCAGCCGACCAGCTGGTGATCCAGCAGATCGAGCAGGCCGGGGTCGCCACCCTGCAGGAAACCGCGACCACCGTCGCGTCGCGTTTCGCCTCGATTAAGATGACGCTGCTGTCGATCCACGGCGCGTTTGCGGTAAGAAGCGTGCAGCAAATCGCCGGCCGACAAGCCAAGCTCGATCGCCAGTTGACCGAGCTGCGCGGCCGCGCGCTGAAGGACGTGGCGGTGACTGCGGCGATCGCACCCGGCGATAACCGGGTCGCGCAGGCTCAGCAGATCGAGACGATCATTGCCACCACCAAGGAAATCCACGGACTGGTCGAAGTTGCGCGCAAGACTACCGACGAGAAGTTCGAGATAGCCCGCCGCAAGTTCGCGGACGCGCGGCGGGAACTCGCCACGCTTGCTCCCAATTGAAACGAAGGACCTGATCAACAATGCTCACCCTGTCGCTCGAGAAGCCCGGCGTCGCGGTGCCTAAGCTGCAACTTTCGCTGAATAAGGGCGCGCGCTTCACCGCCAAGGTGGAGTGGCGCTGCGACGCCGACCATGCGGACGACGTCGACGTCCACGCGCTTGAGGCGCGCAACGACGGCAATGGCGCCAAGGTGACCGAGCTGGTGAGTGTGCTCTCGACCTACAACACCACGCGGATGAACCCGCAGGGCGGCGCGCTGGCGTCTAACACGGACGGCTCGTTTGCCACCCCGAGCGGGGGCTTGTCGCACAGCGGCGACCTTCGCGTGCAGAACAGCAGCGAATCAATCATCATCGACGGATCGAAGTTGCCTGCGGGGGTCAATGAGATCCCTATTTTGGTAACGGTCCACGAGGCGGATCATGGCGGAGGGCATGAAGAGGGCGATGCCGATGAGGATGAGCCGGCGTTCGGCGACATCGACTTGTGCACGATCACGCTGACCGATGGCAGCGGACGCGAGCTCGGCGCGTACCAGCTGTCGTCCGAGTTCAAGGAGTTCAACGTGGTCCAGCTCGGCAGCCTACTGCTTGGCCCTGAAGGCTGGGAATATGCCGCGGTGGGACGTGGCTTCAACGGGACATTTAACGACGTGCTCGCTCATTTCTCCTGAGCTGGTGCCCGACGACGCGCCTCCCAACCGCGGGCCGACCCGGCTGCGCCCGACGGTCATCGGTCCGATCGCGCCCGGCCAAAAGACTTCGCGCCGCCCCGCCGACCGCGCGTCGCCGCCCGTGTCCGAGCATGCGACCCGCCCTGTCGTAGCTCCCACCGCTATTCCCGGCGTCGAACGCAGGCGCATCGCCGTCACCGTCGCCGATATCGCCCGGCTGTCGCCCGGCGTCGCCCCCGCCGTCGCCGCCACCGCGGTACGGCTCGTCGAGGGTTTCGTGGTCGAGGGGGCGCGCGACCGCACCATCACCCTGTGGGGCCACGGCGCGCAACAGGAGTACGCCGACCTTGTCGCGCGGACGCTTGACCTGGCGCGGGCTGACGAACTGGGCCGGGTTCGGGCGTATGTGACGCGGATGATCGACTTGCTCGGTGCGATTGATCTGCCGGTGATCTGCGGCACCGGCCGGCCGGCCGGGGTGTTCGATCGGCTGTTCGGCGGAACGGGCCGGATCGATACACTCTGTGCGCTGGAAGACGCACGGGCTGAACTCGACCAGCTGGTGAGGCTGACGGCCGCCGCACTCGATCCCCTGCTGCGGCTGCGCGACCGGCTGAGCGAACAGTCGCGCCGGATTGAGGCCACCGGCGGCGACATCGAGGCCGCGGCGCTGGCGGCCGGGTTCCTGGCCGACCATCTTTCGATCGCGCAGCCAGCGCTGTCGCAGCGGTTCCTGGAGCGCGCGATGAGCCTGACCCGCTCAGTCGCACAGCTTCGCGGCGACGATCCGCTCCGCGCCGCGCAGGCAGAGCAGCCGCTGCACCTGATCGCTGCGGTCCAGGAAGCGGTGCTGGTGGCAATGCCCGCCTGGCTCTCCACCATAGCTGCATTGACCGCCACTGCGAGTGGGGTGCGCTCGCCCAACCCGACCGAGGCCGGCGAACTCCAATACCGCCTCCAAACTATTTTGCAGCAGCTCAAGACATGAAGGGCCCAAGACCATGACGCTCCAGCTCGACCTCCAGAAATCCGCCCGTACCCTGCGCGTCTCGCTCGAGAAGGCCGGTGTTGCCGCTGACGTCAAGGCCGAGCTGATCTTCGATATGGACGTATCGGGCTCGTTCGAGCACGAGCATGAGGAGGGCACCACCAGCCGGCTTATCGAGCGGCTGGTGCCGTACGGCATGGAGCTTGATCCAGACGGGCGGATGGACGTCTTCACCTTCAGCGACGGGAAACGTAGCGTGCACCACGTTGGTACAGTCGCGCCTGACGATTGCCGAGGGTATATTGTCCGCAACGTAGTAAAGCGCGTGCCTGGCTGGAACGGCGGCACAACCTACAGCTACGTGCTCGAACGGAATCTCCAGCACTTTGGTTGGCTGCCAGCTGAGGCGGGGGGCGGGTTCCTTAGTCGCTTCTTCGGGCTCGGCCAGGAGCCAGAGTTTCGTACAAAGAAGCGTTCGATCGTCATCTTCGTAACCGATGGGGAGAACGACCCATCCGACCATGGCCGCACGATTCAAATCCTGGAGGAATCGGAACGGCGGGGCGATCAGGTTTATTTCCTGTTCGTCGGCGCATGCGAGCACGACGTCGATTTCGGTTTCCTGCGCCACATCGCCGCCCGCTTCCGTAACACGGGCGTTGTCATCATCCGCGATCTCGACGCCTTCGTCGAATTGTCCGACGAACAGCTCAACACTCAGCTGCTCGGCTCAGAACTGCTCGACTGGCTTAAATCCTAGGCGGTCATTTTACAATCAAATCACTTGGCAATTGATCGTAGCGTTATGACGTGGGATATCGCTGAGCCTCATCGGTCACAGCACGCTATTCTCCCGGGCGCGCGAAGATCGAAAGGCCTACCGCATCACGCTGAGCAGATCCTCGACGCCCGCTACGGCGAACGCGGAATATTCGTCGGCGACGGCGTAGGGCAGCAGCACACGCCGCCGGTGAAGCAGCGCGCCGCAGCTGTAGGTGACGTTCGGCACGTAGCCGCCATGCTCCTCGCCGCTCGGGAACAAAAGCGGAGAGGGTGTCCGCGCAAGCACCTTCGTAGGATCGTCCCGGTCGAGCAGACAGGCGCCGATGCAGTAGCCGCGGACCAGTCCCACACCGTGGGTGAACACCAGCCAGCCTTCGTCGATCTCGATCGGCGAGCCGCAATTGCCGATCTGGACGAACTCCCACGGGTAACGAGGCGCCATGATGGGCACGCCTTCTTCCCATCGCTCAAGCGTGTCGGATTGTAGAAGCCACAAGCTCTCACTATCCTGCCGTCCGAGCATTGTGTATCGCCCCTCGATGCGCCGCGGGAACAGGGCCATGCCCTTGTATCCCGCCATGGCGCCGATGAGCGGACGCATTTCATACGTGCGCAGATCGACACCGCGCAAGAGCTCGGCGCGCGCCGTGCTGCCGTCGAAAGCCGTGTAGGTGCCGATTACGCTTTGCGCACCATCATGATCTGTAAAGCGGACCAATCGCAAATCTTCCACGCCCTGCCGCTGGCTGGGCAGGATGGGAAAGATAACCGTTTCCGAAATATCCTCGCTGTCATCGGACCGCAGTCGGACCCATCCTTCCTCCTGGCGCTCTATTCGCGGTGACACGCCTTGGCCGCTCGGCGTATCGATGACGAGGCCTTCGCCGCCGTCCCAGCTTCCGGAGCGGAAGGTGACCGACGAGACATGACCCTCGCCAACCCCGCGCAACGAAAGGAGGAAGCGTATGCTGCCGTCGCCCGGGTCGCGATGGGGAATCTCGACGATGCTGGGGTTGAACAGCGCCGCGCTTTCGAAGGCGTATTCCTGGCTGAAATAGGCGCCGACGAGCAGCCGATCGTCTTGGTCGACCACGGTGATCCCAAGCCCGCCTTTGATCTCCTCGAAGCGGCGCAGGAACACATCGTCGACGCGTCGATGACGCCTTTGCATCGCGCGGCGCAGCAACGTCAGCATCCGCCGCCGATAGGCAGGATCGAGCGCCATCAGCCGGGCCGCAACCGCTTCGCTCCTCGGCGGCCGGCCCGCTGCAAACGCCGCAGGATAGTCGAAACCGAAAGGGCGGATGACCGTCCGGGAGGGATCGGGCATCAGCTTAATGTCGAGCTTGGTAAAGACATCGGCTGCGTTGAGGGTGTCGGTCACTGTGTCATCCCGCGAGCTTTAGACGCAGCTGCGCACGCGCGTACATCATGTCGGCTTCGCCCAGATAAGGGCGCTGTGATGCGAAGAGAAGTCAACGCCATTTTCCCCGGTTGTAACGCCAGGCCGCAAAGCCCGCGCGATAGAGCGCGGCTGCTCGGAAGCTGAGGTAGAGCGCGAGACGTGGGTGGATCAAACCAAGTCGCCGCGTCCGGCTTGAGGTAGCCATCATCGCTCGTGCGGCAAGCAGCCAAACGCCAGCCGGCAACAGCGCAACAAAAATCGATGGTCGCTTTCTCATTCGAGTGCATCTTCCGAGTTCGTCATCTCGCTTGGCCGTCGACGTGCCGCCCGCTACTGCCGCGTGAAGTGACGTTGATATCGAAATCAGGCGGAGATTCCCATGAGCGTTGTGGCCGCACGGGTTTATCGGGATGGCGTGGTCGCCAAGAAGTTCGCATCGGATGCACTGGGCGAAGTTGAGGTCGGCGACGACGAGTTCATCTGGATTGGCCTGGTTGAGCCGACGCCGGAAGAAATGTCGCTCCTCGAAGCGCGTTTTTCCCTGCACCCTCTCGCGGTGGAGGACGCGCTCAAGGCTCATCAGCTGCCCAAGGTGGACGTCTATGGGGACCAGCTTTTTGTCGTGGCGCGAACCATCGAGCGCACCGATCGCCAGGTGACGTTCGGGGAAACCCATATCTTTGTGGGCGTTCGCCATATCGTCACGGTCCGCCATGGCATCAAAGAGGGATACCTCGACCTTCGAGAGAGGCTGGAAGAAGCGCCCGAACTGCTGAAGCATGGGGTCGACTATGTGCTGCACGCCATACTCGACCATATCGTCGACGACTATAAACCGGTGGTCAGCGAGATAGAGCATGAGGTGTTCGACCTCGAGGCGCGCGCCCTGGAGAGTTTCCTGGAGCGGGACGACATTGCACGGATTTTCGCGCTCAGGCGCGATCTGATGAAATGCACCACGTTCCTCGCACCTATGGCCGACGTGGCGGGAAAGCTCAAGCACAGCGATAGCCCGTGCATCGATGACAATGTTCGGCCCTATTTCGGCGACGTTCTCGACCATGTCCGGGTGGTCATGTCGATGGCGGGGGGCCTGCGCGACCTTCTGTCGTCGATTTTCGAGGTAAGTGCGCTTCTCGAACAGCAGCGCCTTGGCTCGACAACGCGCAAGCTTGCTGCCTGGGCGGCCTTGCTGGCGGTTCCGACCGCGATTGCGGGAATATACGGCATGAATTTCGAACATATGCCCGAGCTCAAGTGGCAATATGGCTACCCGATGGTCCTTGGCGTCATTGCGACCATTTGCGGGATTCTCTTCATCCGCTTCAAGCGGGCGCGGTGGATTTGAGCATGTCGCTCGAGTCTTCCGGAGGGCACTGCCGCATCTATGAAGCCGGCAGGTTCGTTCGCGAGGGTCGGATCGCGGATCTCGGCCAAGGAGAAATTGATCACGGAGATTTCGTCTGGGTGGCGATCGTCTCCGGGCACGACACGCATCTGGACGCGGCGGCCTCACGTCTTGGTTTTCAATCTGTCGTCGAAGCGGCGCGCAACGGTTCCCCCGGACGCCTGATCGACAGAGACGCGCGCCTGGGAATGGTGCTGAGCGACATCTCCGACACCGACGGAAAGCCGATCTATGGCAACATGACCATCTTTCTCGGCAGGCAATTCGTCGTCTCGGTGACGGGCCGGCCCGAGGCGCGGCGGGAGGGCGATCAGATCGAAGCAAACCCTGGCTTGCTCGCGCGGGGTCCGGCCTATTTCCTGTCCGGCCTGTTGGCTCCAGTGGCGAGCGATTTCCTGTCGGTGGCGCTGGCGCTCGAAGCGCGTGCCGCTGAGTTGGAGCGCCAGGCGTCGGCCGGAAGGCTGCGCCGTGAAGATCTTTACGATGTCCTGCGCTTCCAGCATGACCTTTTCGATTTCAAGCGCGGCCTGGCCGCCAATCTCGGCGTGATCGAGGCATTGACCGCGGAGCGCTACGATGCGATCGATCCGGGCGCCCGGCCGTATCTGCGCGACGTTCTGGAGACACTCCAAGGCTCCGAGCGGCTTGCGCTCGCCAGCCAACGCGTCATCGCGGGCCTGATGTCACTGAGCACGGTCCCGGCGAGCGAAATCGAACGGACGGTGCGTACATTGTCGGCATGGGCGGTCATGTTCGCGCTTCTGACATCGGCCACAGCGCTTTCCAGTGTGAATTTTCCCGGCATTGTCGGTGTGTCGGCGAGGTTCGGCTACGGCATTTTTCTTCTCGCCATGGGCAGCCTCTGCGCGGCGATCTATCTGCGTCTTCGCCGACAACGCTGGGTGTAGCGTTTGAGAGAGCGGTCGGCGATCACACCTCTTCATTGTCCCCGCCACCGGCACCTTTAGGCCGCGCCGGCCGGACCGGTGGTGGCAGGTTGGCCGACAGGCGCAGCTTTGCGATCGTGATTTCCCTTTGGAGCCGGGCGTTGTCTGCCCGGATCGAACGGAAGGTCGAAATGGCATAGAAAAGGGTGAACAGCGACAGTAGTGAACTCGCGATCAAACAGGCGCGCGGATACAGGCCCAGAGAACCCAAGACCATGATCGTGCCAGCGGCCGCCAGTCCCAACACCGTGACGATGATCGAGCGGCGTCGGAATGCGGCGCGGCGGGCCTGCGAACTCGTCTCTTCCTTCATGAGGCTTGATCCTCAAGTTATAACACGGCAGGTGTTTGCGGGCGCTACGGCAGGAGCACGGACGCGAGCGCCGCGCCGGCCATGACAATCGTTGCGAGCCAGCCAAGCACCAGAAGCGGACGCGAGGCCGTGAAATTGCCAAGCACCGATCGGCGATAGGCGATGGTCATCATCGTCGCCATGATGGGGACGGCGACAAAGCCGTTGATGACCGCGCTGTAGACAAGCGCATGCATCGGATCGATCGGTGACCAGCTGATCGCGAGCCCTACCAGTGTCGCAAGGCCGATGATGGTGTAGAAGCCCACCGCATGCCAGGGCTTTTCTTCGAGGCCGCATTTCCAGCCGCGGCTCTCACCCACGGCATAGGCGGCCGATCCCGCCAACACCGGAACCGCCAGCATGCCGGTGCCGATGATGCCGAGGGCGAAGAGCGCCAGGGCGAACTTCCCCGCGACCGGCTCGAGTGCCTTTGCGGCATCGGTCGCGGTCTGGATCGATGTCTGACCGGCGGCATTCAAGGTCGCGGCCGTGCCGATCATGATCGCAAGGGCCACCACAACCGAAATCGCCATGCCGGCGAAGGTGTCGATGCGGATGCGCTGAAACTCGCGCCGCGCCTGGCCGGGCGCCTCTTTCAAAGGTTTTGCATCAGGGTCCTGGGAGACTTGCTCGACCTCTTGCGCGGACTGCCAGAAGAACAGATAGGGACTGATCGTGGTCCCGAGGACGGCGACGATCATCGTCCAGGCACCGACGCCGGCCACCTTGGGCCAGACGAGGCCTACCAACACGGCGGACCAATCGATCTTGACCAGGAAGAGGACGGCAACATAGGCAAGCAGGCTCAGGGTCACCCATTTTAGCAAGGCAGCATAGCGCTTGTAAGGGACGAACAGCTGCAAGGTCAGTGAAACCAATGCCAGGCCAACGGTCAGAATTTTGCCATCGAAGCCGACGATGAGCCCCGCCGCCTGACCCATAGCGGCGAGGTCGGCGCCGATATTGATCGTGTTGGCGATAAACAGCAGTGCCACGAGGCCCGCGACAAGCCATTTGGGCAAGGCGTTGCTCATATTCTTGGCAAGACCGCAACCGGTGACACGACCGATATGGGCGCTGATGAGCTGGATCGCGGTCATCAGCGGATAGACGAGGACCATGACCCAGAGGAGCTGGAAGCCGAAGCGCGCGCCGACCTGCGAGTAGGTGGCGATCCCGCTCGGGTCGTCGTCGGCCGCGCCGGTGACGAGCCCGGGGCCGAGCTGTTCAAACAGCGCCACCGATCGCAAGCGGCGATGGAACTTCTGCAGGGGTTTTGGGCGTGACCGCTGGAGGTCGTGCATTTGGACCGACTCAATCTTTCCGAGCTAGGTCGAAAATCGCCACCGTCGCGCTCGATCAAGCCAGTGGAAACTCAAGGAATCACTAAAACTACTGCGTGGGTTGCTTCATTTCGCCCATTGCGTCCACGGCATTCTTCCCGCCGTGCGCGACCGCATTGGTGTTGCAGTGCTGCATAGGATCAGCGCCCGCTGCGCCGTGTACGGCTTTGTCGATATGTCGAATGGAATTGCATACGTCGAATAACTGCTAACTGAGCCCAGAGAGCCCCGAATAAACCGCGAACGGGCCGCCGCAACGGTGGCACCTTGGACGGTCTGGTGCATTCCACCAACTTTGGGTGCGCGCGAAGCGGCTAACCGACCCGGTCGACGGGAGATGAGCGCGCGGCTAGACAGAGGAAGGATGTGGCATGAAGCGACTGATTGCGTTCGATTTGGACGGCACGCTGGCGGAAAGCAAACAGCCTTTGTCCCAAGAGATGGGCGCCGCGCTATCGAGCCTTCTGGAGGTCGCGGATGTGGCGGTGATCTCGGGCGGTGACTGGCCGCAGTTCGACAAGCAGGTTGCATTGCGCTTGCCGGCCGACGCTAAGCGAGAGCGGCTCTGGCTGATGCCGACGACCGGCACCAAACTCTATCGGTTCGACGGGAGCGCGTGGCAAACGATCTATGCGGACCTGTTCGAAAAAGAGGAGAAGGCAAAGATCCGCGCAGCTTTCGACCGGGCGCTGGCGGAGGCCAATTTGACCGATGAACGCATCTGGGGAGACCGGCTCGAAGACCGCGGCAGCCAGTTCACCTTTTCGGGGCTCGGTCAGCAAGCGCCGCTCGAAGCCAAGGAGGCATGGGATCCGGATCGCGCCAAGCGGACGGCGCTGCAGGCCGTTCTTCGCGAAGCGCTACCCGGTCTTTCGATCAACCTCGGCGGCACTACGTCGATCGACGTCACGCGCGCAGGCGTGGACAAGGGCTACGGACTCAAGCGGTTGAGCGCGGAAAGCGGCATCGGGCTGGATGAAATGCTGTTTTTGGGCGATGCGATCTATCCGGGTGGTAACGACTATCCGGCGGCCGAGATTGGTCTCGACACCGTAAGGGTTCGTGACGTCGCGGAGACGGTCTCGGTGATCACCGCGATCGTCGCTTGCCTGAAACGATGATCGCGCGGAGGGATTGTTGATGGAAGTAACCGACACGGCAACGCTCGCTTGGAGAAAGAAGAATGTATGACGCGATCGTCGTGCTGATCTCCAAGCTGGGTGGCCTTGGCGTATTTCTGCTCATGTTTGGGGAGAATCTTTTCCCGCCGATCCCGTCCGAGGTCATCCTGCCGCTGGCCGGCTATACGGCAGCGCAGGGGCGCGGCTCGCTGCCGGTCGTGATCATGGCCGGCACGCTGGGGTCGGTCGCTGGTGCCACCCTCTGGTATTATGTGGGGCGCTGGATCGGGATCGAGCGGCTCAAGCGGTTTGCCGCGGATCATGGCCGCTGGCTGACGTTGACACCCGAAGAAATCGATCGGGTGGACAAATGGTTCGATCGCTATGGTCGCTGGGCGGTGCTGTTCGGCAGGCTGTTGCCGGGCATCCGCACGCTGATTTCGGTGCCGGCTGGTGTCACCGGCATGGCGCTGGGGCCATTTTTGGCATGGACCACCATCGGATCGGCGGCATGGACGGCCATGCTGGCCATCGCAGGCTATGAGTTGGGCGAGCGCTACGGCCAGATCGCCACGATTGTCGAGCCGGTCAGCAATGCCGTACTGGCGTTGGCAGGAATCTGGTATCTTTGGCGCGTTGCGATCTTCGGTCGGAAGCATCGCTAAGGCGGACCGGCGTAATCGGGCATTGGGTGCGAGCAGGCCGGTGTCTCACCGGTGAGCGCTAAGCATTGAAGCCATAGCGCCTCAAATCGACATGTTCATTATGTCCTTATAAGCTGTGAGCAGTTTGTTGCGCACCTGCAGAGTCGCTTCGAACTGAATGGACGCCTGCTGCTGAGTGAGCATGACGCTTGCGATGTCGGTTGTTTCTCCGCGCTCATAGGCTTCCGCCGCGGTGTCCTCGGCCTCCAGTCCGGTATTGACCCGGGCCAGCAGGCTTGAAAGCGTCGAGGCGAAACCGGGCACGGGACCCGCGGTGTCGGATGGAGGAGTGCCGCCTATGCTCGTTGCACGAAGGGTAGAAGGAGCGTTTTGGGCATTCACCAATGCCGTAGCGAATTGTGCGCCTCGTTGGGCATCGACCGGTGAACGCTGCACCGCGGCACGCAGGGCGGCATTGCCCTGGATGATCGCGTTGCGCGCGGCCATGATGCTGCCGATGTCGCTCATTCGTCCTGCTCCTTGAGGCGAGAGAATTGTCCTTGATTAAGGTTAACAAGTAGTGAAGGACTGCCCATTGCCTATCTGGGAACGGGCTTTCAAGATGAGCGATAGTTGGCGAAAGTTTACCGACTCCCGTATGGTGAGCCTGAACGTTTTTTAGAGCCGTTACGGGCCTCTCGGTCGGTAGGTGTGGGCTTTGCCGGATCAGCACGGGGGGAGAGATAGGGCGTCCGACGCGGGTAGCGTTCGGTCGTAGTGGGGGTGGAATTGCCCTTGTAGTCGACGCCCGAGTAGGGGTGGCCTCCGTCCCAGTTGACGCCGCCATGTGACCCGGTCCAATTCACGCCGCCGCCATGCTGTCCGGCAAGTGCCGGCGCGGCCAGAAAGAGAGCCGCTGCCGATCCGGCCAATAGCGACAAAGCACGCCTGTTCACGACAACCTCCTGACTTTAGTCAACCGTGGGCGAGCAGCGTGGCATCCTTTGGTTGAATTGGCGGTGAATGACGCTGACGCCCCGTAAAGCCAGCACGCTGCGCAGTTTGCTATGCGAAGGAGGTTCTGTGGTGTAACGTGAACATGCGATCCTCGGGGAGGCACGCCGGAAGGAAAGAACAATGTTGCTCACGAGATCGAGGCGTGCGGGAGTTGGTTTGTTGGCCGTACTCGCTTTGAGCGGATGCGCTACTACGCCGCGCGGACCAGGGTACGTCTATTACCGCGTGCCCTGCACGACCCCAGGTTCGATAGCTGCGGAGCCGATTGCACCCGTCACCAGATCGCCGTCGCCGCCTCCCGCCACCCCGACTGAAGAAGGTGTGAAGGCGGCGCCGACCTGCCTGCTTGTCCTCTCTCCGGCGGTAGCCTCGCGCGGCTATTACCCCGCCGGTTATTACGGCCAACCCTATTTTGGCGCCTTCGGCTACGGATCTGCGTTCGTTGGCCTCGGGTATCGATCGATCGGTCACGGATCACGCGGCCATCACCGCATAAGCGGTGGCCATCATAATTCCGGACACGGCTCAGGCCACCATTGACAATTCCCGGCGCTAATCCTCTGCGCGGTGCCGTGCAATGATCGCAAAGCACTACTCTTCCGGCAGATCTTCGACGCTTTCCCGGCCATCGTCATCCGGCTGCGGAAGTTGTTCCGGGGCCTGGTCGGGGCCACGGGGCGGCGAGTCGGGATGAGAATCGGGTGGTGCGCTGGCCATGCTATCTCCTTGGTTATCAGAACCGTCGAGAACGCCTGATAGTTCCTGAAGGCGTTTGAGGGCCGGCGTACCATTTATTCTACCAGCTTTTCAGAGCACGCAGTTGCGGCGTCTTCTTGTGCTGGTGCTCGCCCATGCGCCCGAGCAGGGTGTCGAGAACCTCGATCGCCTCGAGGACATGTGGGCCCTTGTTCAGCATCACGCATTCGGCGCGCGCGGCCATCGCCGCGTCGGTCATCTCACCACGAGAAGGCCGGCCCTTCTTGACGAGGTTCTCCAAGACCTGCGTCGCCCAGATCACCGGCACGTGAGCAGCCTCGGCCAGCCACAGGATTTCCTCCTGCATCTCGGCCATGCGAGCAAAGCCGATCTCAACGGCAAGGTCGCCCCGCGCGATCATCACGGCGGTGGGCTGTCGACTGGCGGCGTGGACCATGATCTCCGGCAGATTGTCGATCGCCCGGATGGTCTCCACCTTCAGCACAAGGGCGAGTTTCTGCCAGTCGTCGCGCAGTTCCGCCAACGCCTCCTGCAGCTGCATCACGTCGGCGGCGGATTGGACGAACGAGTATTGGACGCCGTCGGCATGGGCGGCAATGAACTTCAGGTCGCGGCGGTCCTTTTTCGTGAGCGCGGCGATGCCGAGATCGGCATCGGGGAAGTTCAGGCCCTTTTCGGGTTTTAGCCTGGCACCCTTCTCCGGAGCCTGTTCAATATGCACCAGCAGTCCGTCGTCGCCCGCTTCCTCGATCACGCCGCCGAGCTTGCCGTCGTTATAGAAGACATGGTCGCCGGTCCGGCTGCCGCGCACCGCTTCCCCGAGCGTGCATTCGACCGCCGTCACCGCCTCATCCGTCTTGTGGGCACCCAGCGCACCGGCTTCGACGATCCGCAGGCGGTCGCCCACGTGCAGACGCCCCCCACCGCCTTCCATGTTGCCGGTGCGGATCTTCGGACCGGCCAGATCCATGAAGATGCGCATCCTGTGGCCGGTCTCTTGCTCGGCAACACGGGCGTGTTCGATCATCCGCAACCATCTGCGCGGACCGTCATGCGCGCAGTTGATGCGCAGTGCTTCGATCCTGCGGTCGGCGAGGTCTCGCATGAACGCAGGATCTTCCGCGGCTTCGCTCGGACACGTCACCATGATCGCGGTCGCGCGCAGATCGCCGGTCGCGCCGAACAGGGCCTGCCGCCGCTCGGTGAGGCAGCGCTCGCCGGCGAAGAATGCTTCCGATGGCGGCCGCTCGTCCGGTTGCCTGCCGACAATCGCCGCGAGCGCCGCGCGGGTCGCCTGAAGCGCGGGGAGGACGTGCCCCTCCGATCGCCCCAACGAGGACAGGCCGAGCATCGTCAGCCCGCGCTGGATCGGCCGCAGATCGTGTCCGCGCAGGGCAAGATAGTCCGCCAGGTTGGCGGCGCAGGAGGCCAAGCCAGGCACATCTCCAATGTTCCATCGGGCAAACTTCTCCACACCTTCCCGCCGCACCTCGGTCGTGAGCGCGTCCAGGCGGTCGAGAAGCGCCGATGGTTCGGTGATCGCGGCGTCCGGCTGCGGCTGCTGCCGCGCCTTCGGCCCGAGATGCCGATGGCGGCGCGCATCGCCCGCCGAGGGATGCCTCGAGCTTTTCATGCGCTCGCCCTTTTTGCTTCACGTGCCTCGCACCGGGCGTCGCGCAGAATCTCGATGCCGCCCTTGATCGCGATCACCGCGGTGAGAAAACCGACCAGCAGATCGGGCCAGTTGGTCCCCAGCCACCAGACCAGAACACCGGCGACGAGAATCCCGCCATTCGAGATGAAGTCGTTGAAGCTGAAAGTGGTCGCGGCGCGCAGGTTGACGTCGGGCTCTCGCAGCCGTTGCAGCAGCCTAAGGCAGACGAAGTTTACCACGGCCGCAATGGCCGACATCGTCATCATCGTGACGCCGATCGGCTCGCTTCCCTGAAGATAGCGGCGGCCGACGTCGAGCAGGATACCGCCGGCGAAGATCAGGAGCATGAAGCCCGAAACTGTCGCCGCCCGCGTCTTCCATTTCGCCCCCCGGCTGAGAGCGATCAGGCTCAATGCGTAGACCGCCGCGTCCGACAGGTTGTCGAGTCCGTTGGCGAGGAGTGCACTGGAATCTCCGCTGATACCTGCGATCAGGAAGGCGATAGCGATCGCGAGGTTGAGCACCAGGACGATCCACAGCGTGCGTCTCTCGTCTGGCCCTTCCGGCGCTCTGTCGTTCATGCGGCGCCTTTCGGATCGCTTGTTGGTCATGCGCGAGATGGAGCGCTTTGGGTGTTACGATCGGCACGCACCGTAGTTCCCCCGCGCTACGCTCCAGCAGGGTAGGCCATAGTCTCGTGGCGGGAACCTCCGAAGACGCTTATTGTTGCAGCCTCATGCGATTTCCACCGATTCCCTATTGCGGTTCTGCTCCGCTTCCCGTCGATATCTGGACGCGTTGGAATCCGGATCCGCTGGCCATTGCGCTGGTGATCAGTCTCTTTTTGATCGGCCGCGCACTCCGGGCACAGCCTCTCCCGCTAGCCGCAGGCTGCGCCATTCTCCTTCTGCTGTTCGTATCGCCGTTCTGTGCGTTGAGTTCGGCGCTGTTCTCGGCACGCGCGGCGCATCATATCTTGCTGACGGCCGTCGCAGCGCCGCTGTTGGCGATGGCATTGCCAGCCGTTCGGGGCAGGCCGGCTGCATGGGCCTGTGTCCATGCCTTGATCTTCTGGTTGTGGCACGCACCGGTCGCCTATACCTTCGCGCTTGCCAGCGACGGTGCCTACTGGCTCATGGAGTTGACCCTGCTCGCCTCTGCGATCGGCCTCTGGCGCAGCGTGCTGGCCGCAACCGCACCCATCGGCGTCGCGGTCCTGCTGGCGACGATGGTCCAGATGGGCTTACTCGGCGCCCTGCTCACCTTCGCGTCCACGCCGCTGTACGCCTGGCACTGGATCACGACGCAGCCCTGGGGCCTCAGCCCGGTGGAGGACCAGCAGCTTGCCGGCCTGCTGATGTGGATCGTGGGCGGAGCGATTTATCTCGTCGCCGCGCTCAGGCTGGCAGGCAATTGGCTCACCGAGCGACAGCGGATGGCGATCGCATGATCGCGGCGATCCGCGAATGGGCGGCGCGGCATACCGCCGATCGGCGCTATTCCCCGGTCGGCGTCGCCTTCCACTGGATCATGGCGGCGCTCCTCTCCTTTCAGCTCTATTGGGGTTGGTATATGAGCCGCATGCCGGTGGGCGGCGACAAGCTGGATGCCTACAAGCTGCATTCCGAGCTGGGCCTCGGCATGCTCGTGCTGGCGACGCTGCGTTTCCTGTGGCGCACGATCGTGCCGGGACCGATCAACGATGCGGACAAGCTCGGCTGGCAGACGAAGCTGGCCTATTTGACCCACGCGCTGTTCTATATTTGCTTTTTCGGCCTGCCGCTGTCGGGCTGGGCGATGTGGTCGGCGCTGGGCGATGGCCCTAGGCTAGATCTGCTCGGTGCCGCATGGCCGCAACTGCCGTTCCACGATATTCCGGTCGCGGCGCAGTGGACCATCCTCGGCTGGGCCGACGGCATCCACACCCTGCTGATCCTGCTCCTCGTCGCGCTCATTCCCATGCATATCGGCGCGGCCCTCAAGCATCATTTCTGGAACCGGCACGATGTGCTCATCGGGATGCTGCCGGAGTTGAAGGAGGACGAACCGGCAGAGACGGATCCCCGTCACGGCTTGCCAGGATCGCAAGCTCCGCCGGCGCCAATGCGCGGCTGACCGCCAGCATCGTGCCCGTGGGATCATGCCGTTGCCCCGAGCGCCAGGCCTCGATCTGTACCACGACATAGGTCGGCGACTGCCCGGCGAGCGGCGGGTTGCCGGGACCGCGTCCTTCGCCGCTCCCGCCGTGGCAGCTGGCGCACTTGCTGGCGTAAAGGGACGTTGTGCGCAATGTGGATGCTGGGGCTGGCAGCGCGGCATAGTAGGCCGAGACCTTGACGCGATCCTCGCTATCCAGTCGCCGGGCGATCGTGCGCATCGCGACATGCCTGCGCCGCCCGTTGGCGTAATCATCGAGTTGGCGAACCAGATAACCCGCATCGAGCCCAGCGAGGCGCGGGGTCAGGCGGCCATCGCCTTCGCCTTTCAAGCCATGGCATGTCGCGCAGGCGCTCGTCGGGCCACCGTTGCCGCCACTGAACGCGATAACCTCGCCGGTCCTGCGAAAGGCCGGGTTGCCGCCCGTCTCGTTGCATGCCGTCAGATACAGCGGACCCAGCAGGCCGAGGCGCAGAAAATATCGCGTCATCGCACGGGGAACCGAGTGCGAGGCGGTCGGTTCCCCATCGGGGAAGGAAGATCTCATTTGGGGGCACGCATTCTCTTGACCGCCGTTCTGCTGCTCGCCGCCTGCGACAAGGCCGAGATCGCTCCAAATGCCACGCTCGGCGAGGCGGCGGCGCGCGGGAAGGCGGCGGCGGCGCGTCTTGGCTGCGGGGCCTGCCACGCCATGTCGGGCATCTGGCCGCAGGGCAAGACCGGCCCTTCGCTTGTAAGGTTCGCAGAGCGGGGCACGATCGCGGGCCGCTATTCCAATCGCCCCGATAATCTGGCTGCCTTCCTGCGCGATTCTTCCGGCACGGCGATGCCGACGGTTCCCATGACCGCGGCGCAGGCCGACGACATCGCGGCGTTCCTGCATGAGCAATAGCGCGACTCCGCAGGCCGCGCTCGGCGGCTGGCCGCCGGCGGTTCTCGATCCGGCCGGCCCCTATGCCGAGCCCGTCACCCGGCTTGCCTGGGCGCTGCTGATGGGCGGCGCGGGCGTATTGCTGATCGTCCTCGCCGCACTGGCGATAGCGCTTTGGGGCAGACCTGTCCTTCGCCAGCGGCTGGGCGGCGACCGGGCGATCTGGATCGGCGGCGTGGCCTTTCCGGGCGTCGTGCTGACGGCTCTGCTGGTCTGGGGTCTGTGGCTGACCGGCAGCCTGCAGGCGACGGCAGCACAACCGGGCGAGATGCGCGTCAGGGTTACGGGCGAAATGTGGTGGTGGCGCGTGACATATCTCGGCGAAGGCGGCGAGCCCGTTATCCGCGATGCCAACGAATTGCATGTTCCCGTCGGGCAACCGGTCCTGCTGGAACTGGAATCGGCGGACGTGCTCCACAGCCTCTGGGTGCCCCGGCTCGCCGGCAAGATGGACATGATCCCCGGTCGTCGGAACCTGCTGCGCATTCGCGCCGATCGCCCGGGCACTTACGGCGGGCAGTGCGCGGAATATTGCGGCGGCGCCCACGCGTTGATGGGCTTGGTCGTCGTCGCGCATACGCCGGAAAGCTTCGCCCGCTGGCGTGCCGAACGCCTTGCACCGCCGCGTCCCGCTTCGGGGCGAGGGCCCGAACTGTTCCTCGCCAGCGGCTGTGCTGGCTGCCACACCGTGCGCGGCACGCCCGCCAACGGCACCGCCGGTCCCGACCTCACCCATGTCGGCGCAAGGCGATCGCTGGGCGCGGGCATCCTGCCCAACAATCGCGGCACGCTGGCAGGCTGGATCGCCGACAGCCAGACGATCAAGCCCGGCAACCGCATGCCCAACTACAAGCAGTTCAGCCCGGACGATCTGAACGCGCTGGCCGACTATATGGAAAGCCTCAAATGAGGTCGGAGACTGGGTTCGACCCCGATCTCTACCAGCGGTTCCCGACGCAGGAGGAACGCCCGCCCGAAGAAGAGGAGGAACTGCGCCGTATCTGGTGCGCGCCGCGCGGCTGGGAATATCTGACCGTCGTCAACAACAATTATGTCGGCATCTTCTATCTCGGCACCGCCTTCCTGTTTTTCCTGCTGGCAGGCGTGCTGGCGCTGCTGATGCGGGTGCAACTGTCAGCGCCGCTGATGGAGGTGCTGCCGCAGGCGACCTACAACCAGGTCTTCACCATGCACGGCACGGTGATGATGTTCCTGTTCGCGGTGCCGATGGTCGAGGCGGCGGGCGTGCTGCTGCTGCCGCAGATGCTGGCCGCGCGCGATCTGCCCTTCCCGCGCCTATCGGCCTACGCCTTCTGGGCCTATGCTGTGGGTGGCCTGGCCTTTTTCGCCTCGCTGTTCGTCGGCCTCGCCCCCGACGGCGGCTGGTTCATGTACCCGCCCTTTACGTCCAAGGCCTATTCGCCCGGCATCAACGCCGACTTCTGGCTGCTGGGTATCGGCTTCATCGAGATTTCGGCGATCGCCGGCGCGATCGAGATCATCGTCGGCGTCCTGCGCACCCGCGCGCCGGGCATGAGCCTCGACAGGATGCCGATCTTCGCCTGGGCCATGCTGGTCTTCGCGGTGATGATCATCATCGCCTTTCCCAGCGTGATCCTGGCGACGCTGCTGCTGGAGATCGAGCGCGCCTTCAACTGGCCCTTCTTCGACGCGGCGCGAGGCGGCGATCCGGTGCTATGGCAGCATCTGTTCTGGTTCTTCGGCCATCCGGAGGTCTACATCATCTTCCTGCCCGCCGCCGGCATGATGAGCATGATCGTGCCCACCGTCGCGAAGGCGGAACTGGTCGGCTACCGCCTGATCGTGCTGGCCATGATCGCCACGGGGTTCATCAGCTTCGGCGTCTGGGCGCATCACATGTTTACCGTCGGCCTGCCGCCGATGACGACGGGCTTCTTCTCCGCCGCGTCGATGGCGGTCAGCCTGCCGGCGTGCATCCAGGTGTTCTCGTGGATCGCGACGCTGGCGATCGGCAGGCCGCGCTTCAATGCGCCGGGGCTGTTCGTGCTCGGCAGCATCGTAATCTTCGTGACCGGCGGGCTGACCGGTGTCATGGTCGCGCTGGTGCCGTTCGACTGGCAGGCGCACGACACCTATTTCATCGTCGCGCACCTGCACTATGTGCTGATCGGCGGTATGGTGTTTCCGCTGTTCGCGGCGATGTACTACTGGATTCCGATGGTCAGCAGCCGCGCGATGAGCGAGCGGCTGGCGAAATGGGTGTTCGGCCTGATGTTCACCGGCATGAATGTCGCCTTCATGCCGATGCACCTCGTCGGCCTGATGGGCATGCCGCGCCGCGTCTACACCTATCTGCCCGGCAGCGGCTGGGACATGCTGAACCTCATCTCGACGATCGGGGCTTTCCTGTTCGCCTTCGGCGTCCTGCTGTTCCTGATCGACCTGGTGCGAAATTTCCGCATGGCGCCGGGCGGCGGCAATGCCGGCAACGTCTATGGCGCTGGCTCGCTCGAATGGCTGCCGACCGAGCTTTATTCGACGCGCTCGATCCCGGTGGTGAAGAGCCGCGAGCCGCTATGGGACGATCCGAAGATTTCCGACGATGTCGAGCAGGGCCGCTATTTCCTGCCGCGCTCGGCCACCGGCCTGCGCGAGACGATCGTCACGAGCCCGCTGCTGGCCGAGCCGCAATATGTCCAGATCATGCCCGGTCCCTCGGTCTGGCCGCTTGTGGCGGCGATCTTCACAGCCTTTTTCTTCCTCGCACTGACGGTGCAGGCCTATATGTTCGGCCTCGCCAGCGGCGTCATCACCATCATGGCCATGCTGCGCTGGCTGTCCGAAACCGATCGGCCGATCGCGCAGGGCGAGGTTGACATCGGCGCGGGCATCATGGTGCCGACCTATATGACCGGCCCGCGCAGTCATGGCTGGTGGGCGATGGTCATCCTGATGATCGTCATGGCCATGATCTCCGCCATGGCGATGTTCGGGCTCGCCTTCCTGTGGAGCAACCAGCCGGCCTTCTGGACCTCGCCGGCATCGCTGGGCGGAGGCGCGCCCATCGCGCTGGGCTACGGACTCGTCGTGGCCGCGGCCGCGGCGTCCCGCTGGCTGCATCGCATCGGCAAAGGCTGGGCGGTCGTACCGGTTCTGTTGGCGGGAGTCGCGACGCCGCTGCTGACCTTGCTCGATATCCGTCTGTGGAGTGCCGTGCTGGCCCCCGACGCCAGCGGCCAGGGCGCGGCGGTGTTCGCGATCCTTTCGCTGCAGGGCACCGTCGCCGCGATCGGCCTGCTGTTCGCCGCCTATCTGGGCTGGCGGGCGCTGCGTGGGCTCATCACGCCGACGCGCAACAGCACGCTGGACCTCGCCTGCCTGTTCATCGGCTATTGCGGTGCGCAGGGACTGGTCGGCACGCTCTTCACCCGAGCCGTCGGCGCGTGAGAAGCTGGCTCATCCTGCTCGGCGGGTTCCTCGTCTGGACCGTCCATTTTTTCGGTCTCTATCTGATCGCGGAGTTCGCGCCGGCGGCAACGCTCGTTATCGCGCTGACCATTCTCTGCATCATCGCCGACCTATGGCTGCTGCGCTGGCTTCGCGGGATACCATGCTCTGAGGCCTTCGCGCAGTGGCGGCGGTCGGTTGGCATGGCTGGCGCTGTGCTGAGCCTCCTCGCTGTGCTTTGGCAGGGGTTGCCCATCATGCTTGCCTGACGCTCGCAGTCAAGAAGAACCATCAGACACCGATGCTTTCTGCCCCTCTTCGCATTTCACCATCGATACCTGCACATCATGTTTGCAATAACCCGGCATCTCTATTCAGGACATCAGTTCTTCGATCGCCAGCAGTCCCAGAGACCCAACGAAGAACATCGCGCTGATCAGCGAGTTGTCGGGCCGCGCATGTGCCTGTACTAGCAACTCTTTAGTGACGAGATAGAGAAGCGCCATAAGTCCGAAGCTGAGAAAGCCGACGATGACCGGTGCCGGGAGTGTCGCAACCGGCAGCGCGATCGCAGCGCCCAGCGGAAGCAGCAAGCCGAGTCCGAACACGGTCGCGATGACGCGCAGCTTCGATTCCATGGCCTCGTTGAGCTCGGCCGTGACCGTCAGGCTCAAAAAGAGCACTTCCAGCGTCAAGGCGACAGTCAGGAGGACGCCCGCCTTTTCGCCTGCGACAAAAGCCAGACCGAGAACGAGGCCATCAACCAGTATGTGGATGTCCACTGCACTTAGGTTGGCCACCGGACTGTCCCGCGCCCTTCACCTTCCTTCAGAAGCAGCATGACGCCTACGCCGACGGCACCGTCGACGAGTGTGGCGAAGGGCGAGGCATCATGCTTGATCTGCGACAGGATCTCGGTCGCAGCCGCGGCGAACACGACGCCGGACGCCAGATGCTGTACTGCGCTGACGAACCCAGCGCTCGGACGTCTGACCACGGAAAGGACCGCGCCTGGGAGAACCGCCGCAAGCGGAATTGACGTATAAGTATTGCCGACCTCGCCGGCCTTTGATCCTAACGCTATCCGAGCCCCTGCACGATGCCGATGAAGACGGCGATGATGACCAGAATGCTGATCAGGAGCGGTCTTTTCAGACGCGGGTCGGCGACATTGCCGATTCGCGCCGCTACTTGCCATGCCGGGCGAAGCGGAACGCGGCAGGAGCCGGAAGCGATCCGGTCGAACTGCGCGTCCGAAAGACCGAAGAACGCTTTCATCGCGCCGCGGGATCGGCCCTTCAGACCTGTGACCCGAAATACGGGATCGGCCCACGCGATATCGATGGCGCTCGGGTTCGATACCATCGGTATGACTTCACGACCTGACGCCCATGAAGGCCGCAAGAGCCCGATAAGCTGAAAGGGATTGCGGTCGAATAACGCGGCCCAGCGCTCCAGCCGCGCCCGCCGGCCATAAGGTTCGAGCGCGGGATCAGAGGTGGTGCGGCTGGCGCGCGCAGGAAAGTGATGTTTCAGGCGTCTCGTCGACGACGCATCGTCGCTCACGGCGGCGTGGCTTCGCCGGGAATGGCCGCGCCGACCCACGGGCTTTCAGTCGAACAATTCGCTCAAGAAGCTCTTGCGGCGACCACGATGGCCACGCTCGTAGCCATGCTTCCCTCCATGATCGCCATGGCCGCGACGGTCATCGAACACGCCTGCGCGCCCTCCGCCGGACCACTCGTCGCCAGTCGGGCGCGCTACGACATCGCCCATATTGCGCTCGATGATCTTATCGAGTTCGCCCCGGTCGAGCCAGACCCCGCGACATTGCGGGCAATAGTCGATCTCGATGCCCTGGCGCTCACTCATGACCAGGTCGACCCGGCAGGTGGGACACAGGAGACCTGGCGCTGCACGGTTTTCCATTATGGCAAATCCTTCTCTCTTGCTCAGATCGAGCACAATTGCGCGCATCCTCATATAGCCTTGATAGCAGGCTTCCTCTCTAACAAATCGCAGATTCGGGTGGGGCCTTATGCGCCAACATGAAAGATCGTCGGAAGGATCGCAGCGTGCGGCTTGCACGGGGCCGGCTGCGCTTCTCTCGACCCACGGTTCGCGTGCGTTTCAATGACCGCCTTTCGCTGCAGTGGTCTGTCCGTCCCTGTTTCGCAAGTCATTGTGCATGGCCGTGGCCGCGACTGCTGCATGGCCCATGGCCACGCTGATCTGATCCAGCGCCATTACGATATCGCCAGCGGCATAGACACCCTCCATGGATGCGCGCTGCTTGGTATCGACGACGATGCAGCGATCGTCGCTCAGTTCGATATCAAGATGCCTCGCGAGCGCATTGTTGGTGTCGGAGCCGAGCGCCGGATAGATCGTGTCGAACCGCAATTCGGTGTCATCGATCAGATGCACCACCACCTGATCGCCGGAGAAATCCAGCCGGTCGAGCGTGCTCGACGCAACTACAATACCCGCATGGCTCAGACTTTCCCGGTCGCTGTCGTCGAGCTCGGTGGATTGATGCGCGAGCAGCGTGATCCGATCCGAAAAGGTTCGCAGGAACAAGGCTTCCGCCACCCCATGCGTATCAGCGCCGATGACCCCGATCGACTGGTCGCTTGCCTCGAAGCCGTCGCAGACAGGGCAATAGCGCAGAAGCCCCCGATCGAGGGCGTCCCGATGGGTGTCCTCGTTCATTTCCGGACGCCGGTTCTCCACGCCCGTCGCAATCAGGATCTGGCGCGCGGAAATGCTCAGCCCCTCACCGCGAGCGGTGAACGCATCCGCGGACCCTTCGATCACGTCTACGCGGCCGGCCCTGATCGTCGCGCCATAGCGTTCGGCCTGGGCACGCATGCGAAGGAGAAGAGCCTCACCGCCGATGCCGTCCGGGAAACCGGCATGGTTGTGCGAAAGCGGGATCCACTTCGCGCGGCTATGGCCTTCATCCACCACGATGACCCGGCGGCGATAGCGCGCGAGATAGATGGCGGCGGTCAGCCCTGCCGGACCGCCGCCGATAACCAGAGCGTCATAACAATCTTGCGTCATATTGTCCGCGGCTTCCTTTTCGAGCGGCCCGGGCGTTTGGTTTCCGAGCCCACCGGATCAACCCTGTAGTGCACGGCAAGATGGATCACGGGCGGCGGTGTCCTCATCCGGGCAGTCGCCGCACAGGCGGTTGGCCGGAACGGCGACATCGATCTGCTTGGGGTAAGGCAGGTCGAGGTTCGCCATGATCTCGATAAACTGTTCAAGTGTCTTGCCGCCGCCTACGCGAGGGTTTCGCTCGCGCTCCTGGGCCACGGTCGTGACGTGGCAATGCTTGTAATCATGCGCGGGGTATACGAGCGTGTCGTCGGGAAGAGTGAATAGCTTCTCGTGGATCGACCGATACAATGTGCCCGCATCGCCGTTCTGAAAGTCGGTCCGCCCGCACCCGTCGATCAGGAGAGCATCGCCAGTGAACACCCTGCTCGCATCGGGCCGGTCGATCAGGTAGCTGTGATGCGCGTCGGTGTGACCCGGGGTGAACAAGGGTCGCAAGATCAGGCTGCCCACGCTGAGCGGGTTCATTTCATTCACGGCGATGTCGGCACAGGCCAGGCCGTCCATCTCCGGATAGGCGATCTTGCATCCCGTTAGGCTCCGAAGCCGACAGGCCGAGGTGACATGGTCCGCGTGAATGTGTGTTTCGAGCGTATACGCAAGGGTCAAGCCGTGCTGCTGCAGGACGGACAGGTCGCGATCGACCATCTCGCATACCGGGTCGATCAGCACGGCCAGTCCGCTATCCCGACATCCGATCAGATAGGTGTAGGTGCCCGACTCCGGCTCGAAGAGCTGACGGAAAATCATAACGCTCGGCAGGCGCCAGACACTGGCGCGCCTCGCTCAGTTATGCAGCAAGGCCGCCACGGCTGCATCGCTACAGAACGCGCTATGAGCTGAAAAGTTGTCGGGATGTCCCGACATCGCATGTTCGGCTTCAGAGCAGCGCTTGAATTAGATGATGTCATCTCCAACCATATCCCATTCCCAAAAGGTGTCATCTCACTCAAGGTCTGTTACTCGATGGCGTAGACCTTGGTGCCCGCAGGTCCGAAGCTGAGGACCTTGAAAGGCGCAGTCTTCGGCCCGGCCATACCGGGAGAACCAGACGGCATTCCAGGCAGTGCAATCCCGCGAATGGCCGGCTTCTCGCGCAGCATGCGCTGCACCACATTGACCGGCACATGTCCTTCGACGGCATAGCCGCCGACTATCGTAGTGTGGCAGCCCCGAAGCGCTTCGGGCACGGCCCTGCGCGCCTGGACCGAAACATCATTGCCGGTCGGGACCACCGCGATGTCCATTCCTGCACGTCGCAGCGCGGCGGCGTGACCGTCGCAGCACCCGCAGCCGGGATCCTTGTACATCACACCGCCGATGGTCCCAGCCTCGGCAGGCGCGGCCACAATTGCCCCGAGGAGGGCCAGCATCGCGACTTTTCTCAGCATAGGTAGCTCCTTCATCCGCACCGTCCGTTCAATCCAACGGCACCGCAACGGCCGGACGGACCGCCCTGAATTGTGGCCAGGCCTGGCGCAGCACGCGTATCGCGGAGCGGAAGAACAGGATCGCGATGATCACGCCCACAAGAATATCGGGCCAGGCGGCATCTGTCGCATAGACGCCCGCTGCCGCAATAAGCACGCCCGTATTGGCGATGACGTCGTTGCGCGAGCATTCGAACGTGCTCGACAGGTTCACGTCGCGGTGACGAAACCGGTAGAGCAGCGCGAGACAGGTGAGATTTGCGGCAAGCGCGATCAGGCCGAACAGAACCATTGTCCCGGCCACCGGAGTCACACCGTTCACCAGCTTCGATGCGGCCTCGAACATCACCCAAATGCCGAAAGCAGCGATGATCCCGCCCTTCGCGAGGGCCGCCCCCGCACGCCACCGCAAGCTGCGCTGAAGAGCATAGAGGCTCAGGATATACACCAGCGCATCGCCGAGCATGTCGACGGAATCGGCCATCAACGCGGTGGAATTGGCCAGAAGGCCCGCAGTGAACTCGGCGACGAACATGGCGAGGTTGATGGCGAGTACGATCTGCAGCACGCGCTTGACGTCCGAATGAGCCCCTAGCGCAGCAATCTCCTGCTCTTTGGCGGAACAGCAGTCGTCACCACTGAAATGCCCGCCTGCTTCATCAGGCACGCGCGGCGCCTCGCAGGTGGACGCAGCTTTGTCGTCTTCAGCCGGTTCCGGGCAGCAAGGGCTGGATGCCTTTGTCAATGCCGGGCCCGACGACGAGCATGCCGGCAAGGCTGTTCCAGGCGTCGCCACAGGCTTGTCGCAGGCCGACACCTTCGGATCTTTACCACCCCCTTCGCAGCACTCTTTCATGACACGCTCTTCGGTTTTCAATGAGACCTCGATTGCTACTTAAGTCCTATAGCTGCTATAGGTTCAAGGCCATGCGACAGAATCTTTCCATCGGGGCCTTGGCTACCGTCACCGGATGCAAGGTCGTCACAATCCGCTACTACGAGAAAATCGGGCTGCTCGCCGAACCCGGCCGAAACCGGGGCGGGCATCGGATCTATGATCGGCGGCATCTCGAACGGCTCGTTTTCATCCGGAAAGCTCGTGAACTCGGCTTCCCGCTTGGCACCGTGCGCGAACTCCTGTCCCTGTCGGCACGACCGGTGGAAGCTCCGTGCTCCGAGGTGGATTCCATAGCAATCGCGCGCCTTGCCGAAGTCAGGGGGAAGATCGCCGATCTCAAGGCGCTTGAAGCCACGCTCTCGCGCCTCTTGACGCAGTGCGGTCACACTACGCTCGACGACTGCCGCATTCTGGACGCCTTTCGCGCCGATCCGGATATGACAGTGTCGGGATGAGGCGATCGCCCATCGCGCCGCTCTTGCGGGCCCGAGCCTAATCCTGCGGTTGCGGCGTGATTCTCAGATAGGGCTTGAGTGTCCGCCATCCCTTGGGAAACTTGCCTCGAGCCTCATCGTCGCTGAGCGATGGCACGATGATGACGTCTTCGCCCTGACGCCAGTTCACGGGCGTCGCCACGCTATGCTTGGCGGTCAGTTGCAGGGAATCGATTACCCTGAGGATTTCCTCGAAATTGCGGCCAGCCATGGCCGGGTTGTAACGTCATGTTCAATTCCTCGCGTTTTTTGCGAAGCAACTTGCCGACGCGATCTCTTCGGTCGCACATGGGCCATGGTCGGCCGACGAAGGTTCAAAGGGTGCCAGATTGGCCGCTCACTTCCATCTTAGGGTGGGAATTATAGGCCGAGAAAGGGGTGTCGAGATGACAAAGGCCGATCCGGAGCGCGCGTCCGCATCGCGAGCAATGCGCAGTGGCTATAGACCAAACCAGCTTGCGAGATCAGGGCACTGGTCGCCCCAATTCCACCATCGGCTATTGACGCGCAGAGCCTGATAACCGTGGATCTAAAGTATCCTGAGACACGAAATTTCCTCGCGTTGGTAGATGAACGGCCGTTCGCTGATGCGTTCCGGCTAGGTTCAGCCTGATCACTCCATCACATGACGCATGGCGTGAAGCCAATGTTCGATTGAGGAGATGGTCGATGAAACGCGTTTTTCTGGCAGCGGCTGCGGCGATGTTGTCGCTGCTTGCCGCGCCGGTCGCGATGGCGCAAGGGCACGGCGGTAATCGTGGCGGGCATGAGGCCCCTCGTCACGGTTCAGGACATGGTTCGTATAACAGCTACGGCTCCTATGGGTACGGGAACTATGATCGCCACCAGCAAAGCTGGAACGTCCCGCGCTACGATCGCCATGCCTATCGCGACAATTACCGCCGAGACCGTCACGAGCGACGCGGGCACGATCGCCCTCGCCGTCATCACCGATAGTCAGGGATGACCCCACGATCCGCCCCATTGGCTGGCTGAGCATGCGATGGTGCGAATGTCGATGGGCGGCTGAGGGGAGCATCAGCGATCGTTAACAGATTGTTGGGTGCTCTGGCCGAATTGGCTGTTTGTCAAAATGCGCGACGAGAGAAACTCGCGGCATCGGCCTGCTTCCACCATTTCGCGAGACGCTCGTCGCGTGCACCGTCAATCATCTCGCCCGCCGCGACGAAATGATAGACCTCATCCATCGTGCGCATCTCCATCGCGCTGATGCGCTGCCTGAAATTGTCCGGACTGAACTCGTCGGGTGATTCGAGGCCGCAGGCCACGACGATGTCGTGCAGGGCGTTGAGCGTTGCCTTCTGAAACCGTGCGACGCGCGCCGCCTTGTCTTCGACGACCAAGCCGCGCTGGCGGGCGGGTGACTGTGTCGCCACGCCTGTCGGACATGTGTCGGTATGGCAGCGCAGTGACTGAACGCAACCGAGCGCGAACATGAAGGCGCGTGCGGCGTTGCACCAGTCCGCCCCAAGCGCCGCGTTCATCGCGATCGACGCACCGGAATTGACCTTGCCGGAAGCCGCCAGCCTGATCACCGGCTTGAGGTTTGCGCCGACGAGCGCGTTGCGCGCGAGGATCAGGCCCTCGCGGAGGGGCATACCCACCCTGTCCGAAAGTTCGATCGGTGCTGAACCGGTGCCGCCTTCAGCCCCATCGACGACGAGGTAATCGACCAGAATGCCAGTCTCCAGCATGGCTTTGACGATCGCGAACAACTCGTGCGGATGGCCGATGCAGAGCTTGAGGCCGACCGGCTTGCCGCCGGACAGCTCGCGCATCTTCGCGGCGAACTCGACCAGTTCGATCGGGGTTGAGAAGGCCGTATGGTAGGCGGGCGACGCACAGTCTTGCCCCGCGGGGACATCGCGCACTGTGGCGATCTCGTCGGTCACTTTCGCAGCGGGCAAGAAGCCGCCATAGCCCGGTTTCGCGCCCTGGCTGAGCTTGATCTCGGTCATCACGACCTCATCGCGGCGGGCGGCATCTCGAAAAGCGAGCGGATCGAAACGCCCTTCTCGGTCGCGGCATCCGAAATAGCCCGATCCGATCTCCCAGACGACATGGCCTCCATGCTTGAGATGATGGTCGGAAAGGCCGCCTTCGCCGGTGTCGTGATAAAAGCCGCCGATCTTTGCCCCGAGGTTGAGGGCTTCGATCGCCCTGCCACCGAGCGATCCGAAGCTCATCGCCGAGATGTTGAGCCGCGCCGCCAAATAAGGCCGGCTGCATTGATCGGTGCCAACCGCAACGCGGGTACAGCCTTGCGCCTCTCGCGACGGCGCGATCGAATGGGCGAGCCATTTGTACTCGCGGCCATAGACGTCGAGTTCCGTGCCGAAGGGATGGCTGGAATTGTCGCCTTTGGCCCGAGCATAAACCAGCGCGCGCTCATCGTGGCTGAAGGGCCGCCCGTCGAGGTCGCTTTCGACCAGGTAGGCCCAGTCGGCCCGAAGCTGCGATTTTGGCCAGGTTGAAGAACGAACACTGAACGCTTGATTGATTCTACCAGGACCGTTGCTGACCACCGACCTCGTAGATATCGGCTTCCATGGAGCAATTGTAGCTCTCTGCGATGTTGAACATCTCGGAGAGGAGGCTTTGGATTTCCTCATCAAGGGAAATGCCATCCGGATCGGGGTCATAGGCGACGGTCAGTTTGTAATCACAATTGCCGTTTTTTACCATGGCGTAGTCGCGTTCCAGCATCGCCTCAATCCGCTCCCGAGCGGGTTTTCTACCTCTTCCACGCTTGTTGAAGTTCTCGATAATCAGATGCAGGGCGATGCTGGCAGTGGGCGGCTTTTCCGGCAGTTTGGTCTTTGACGGAATAATGTCGAGCGCCCGATAGACGGTCATTCGTGAGACCTTCAGGTCGCGGGCAACGCGGGCCTTGCTGGCGCCGGCGGCAAGGCGACGGCGGATTTCATCGTCATCGACGTTCTTCTTCCGGCCTTTGTAAACGCCTTCGGCGCGCGCCGCTTCGATCCCGGCGCGCTGACGATCCTTGATGAACTTCAGCTCCATATCGGCGACCATGCCGAGTATGGTGATGACCATTCGCCCCATGTCGCCCGCCGTCGTCACCTCTGGCTCAAGGATGCGCAGCGAAGCTCCCTTTTCATCAAGCTCATGCACCAGGTTCAGGACATCGCGCGTGGAGCGGCCGAGCCGGTCGAGCCGCAGCACGACCAGCTCGTCGCCGGTGTGCATAAACTGCATGATCGTTTCCAGTTCCGTGCGCCCGCTCCGCGAGGCCCCCGATCCGGTCTCGGAACGGATAATTTCGCAACCTGCATTCTTGAGGCGGCCAATCTGGATATCCAGATCCTGGTCCGTGGTGCTGACGCGGGCATATCCGATACGAGCCAAGTGCAAAATCCGTCACATTAGGGTGGCTCTTGCAGTGTATCGTCACATTGAGCGCAAACCCACCCTTTTGTGACAGACGAATGGTGTCACTCGGCCCTATCACTCTGGGGTGTACCCAAATGTTATAGGCCGATCAGCCGCCTCACGCTGCAAGCCGTCCAAAATCAATCCGGTCGTTCAGGTCGAGGTCGAAGCGGCCATAAAGGTAGCCGACTGGCTCAAATATATCGAAAATGGCGCGGCAAAATCGGGCACCGCCGATCCGATGGGCACCTATGACTTTACATGGATGTGGGAAGAACTGGGGCTTAGCGACCTCCGGCGGTAACGGCCATCATACGGTTCTTGAAATGTTCTCGCTTAGCGTTGTCTGGCGTACCTTCCACGCGATGCCCTCTCCCTCAGAAAAGACTCTATGCCTTCACGCCCAACGCGACGCCGGCCAATGTGCGAGCGCTGGTCGGAGGTAAGATCAATGAACCGCTCATCGAGCGCAACTGGCCCGACATCCTGCGCATCATGGCGACGATCGCAGCGGGGATCGTCGCCCCCAGCCAGATTCTTCGCAAGCTCGCCTCTTACCCGCGCCAGAATGAGCTGGCCCTCGCATTGCGAGAGGTGGGCCGCATCGAGCGAACCCTGTTCATGATCGACTGGATTCTTGATGCCGGCCTCCAGCGCCAGGCTCAGATCGGCCTCAACAAGGGTGAGGCCCACCACGCCCTAAAGCGCGCCATCAGCTTCCACCGCCGAGGTGAAATCCGGGATCGATCCGGCGAAGGCCAGCACTATCGCATCGCCGGAATGAACCTGCTCGCCGCCATCATCATATTCTGGAACACCATGAAGCTCGGCGAGGTCGTCAATACCCGGGCCGCCAGCGGTACCCATATCGCGCCTGATCTACTCGCCCACGTCTCGCCGTTGGGATGGGAACACATCAATCTAACCGGGGAATATCGCTGGCCCAAATCCTTAGCGTAGGATTCCGCCCCCTCCCGCAAACGCCCCCAACCTGCCGGCGCGCCGGCACCCTTGTCCCCGAGATCCGCGCACGCGATCTCGCCCGCCATGTGGATCGTCACCGAATGGCCAAGACCGTGTGCGGGCTTGGGGAGCGCAGCGACTCGAGCCACGGTGCCGCGCAAGCGGCAGGCGCAGGATGGTTGTAACTGTTGCTCAGTTGAGCTACAATGAAGACGGATCACAGGAGGTTCTTATGGCCGCTACCGCTTTCGTGCGCGCGCGCATCGACGAAACATTGAAGGATGAAGCCGCCGCCGTCCTGGCCGAACTGGGACTGACCGTATCCGATGTGGTCCGCATGACGCTCACCCGGATCGCGAAGGATCACGCCTTGCCTTTCGAGCTAAAGGTGCCGAACGCCGAAACGCGGGCAGCCATCGAAGCCTCTCGCGCAACGATGAAGTCCCGCCGCGCCCGCTTCACCGATCCTCAGGAATTGTTTGATGCCCTCGACCAAGAAGCCCGCCAGCAGTAAGCGTGCTTCGCTCCCTCGAGAGGCCTCCTACGAAAAGAAGTTCGTGAAGGATTGGGAGCGGTTGTCGCGCAGCGGGCGCTACAACATGAAGCAGCTCAAGGAAGCGATGATGCTCCTTATCGCCAATGACGCGCCGCTTGGCCCGGAATGGCTGGACCATGCCCTCAAAGGCGACTGGAGCGACCATCGCGAGTGCCATATCGGCGGCGACTTCCTGCTCATCTACACGATCGAGGGAAACCTGGTGAACTTCGTGCGCGCCGGCACGCATTCGGAGTTGTTCGAATAGCCTGCCGCTTCCTTGCGGATACAAGCATAAATATGCGCAACGCTATAACATAGCTATCTTTTGTATATCGCCTAGATAGCAATCTGCCCGCAATGAAGGGGAAGCCATGAGGGCCATATTCATCCGCCACGGTGAAAGCACTGGCAATGCCGGCATCCCTTGCCATGATTTGGCGACGATCGAGCTGACGGAGCGGGGCCAGGAACAGGCGCATCATGTCGCGGCGAGTTGGACCGAAGCGCCGGCGCTCATCGTCACGTCGCCCTATACCCGCACCCGGCAAACGGCCGCGCCTACCATCGCGCGTTTCCCCGATACGCCGGTGGAAGTGTGGCCGATCGAAGAGTTCACCTATCTGCAACCGGCGCGCTGGAACGGCACGCGGAGCGCCGAGCGGATGCCTCATCTCGAACGCTATTGGAGCGAGGCCGATCCTGATTATTGCGACGGGGAGGGGGCGGAGAGCTTCGCCACCCTGCTCCGGCGCGGCGGCGCGGCCCTAGCCCGCCTCGCCGCCATGCCTGCGGGATCGCTGGTCTATGTGTTCGGGCATGGGCAGTTCATCCAGGCCGCGCACGCGATCGTCGCCGACGCCCATCTGGACGATCGAGGCAAGATGCTTGGGTTCTGGCGCAAAGGCGAGCCGCCCGCGATCGGCAACGCGCAACGGGTCGGGTTTCAATGGCGGGGGGGCCGCTGGGAATGTGCGCCGCCGGTCGCCGCCTAGATCAACACCCGCTCTACCTCGTCGAGTGTCACGTCATCGGGCCGGCGATCGTAGAGCTGGGTAGTGCGGGTCGAACTGTGGTTCGCCATCGTCGCGGCTGTCTCCAGCGTGCCGCCGTTCTTCAAATAGGTGGTGATCCCCGTAGCGCGGAACGAATGGTTGCCGATCGCCGTCTCGATCTCGGCCGCGACGGCGCGACGGCGCACCATCGCGAAGGCATTGGCCTGGGGCAGGGGGGTGTCGCTTAAGCGCTTGGTCCCGCGCGCGATCGTACGGAACAGCGGCCCTTTGCGGTCCTCGCGCAAGTCGCAGCCATCGAGATATTCGGCCAAATAATGCTCAAGGTTGTGATGACAGGGCATTTCGTGGCGCTTGCCGCCCTTTTCGTGCAGCCGCACCCATAGTCGCCGATTCTGCACGAACACATCCTCCACGCGCATCGCCAGCGCCGCGCCGATCCGGGCAAACGAATAGACCATCAACCCGATCAGCGCCCGATCGCGCAAACCTGCCGGCGTCGTCGCATCGATCACATCCAGCAGTCGCCGCGCTTCGTCGGCGGCCAGCACCGGCGTCTTGCCGCGCCGGACGCTGTGCGCCGGCCCGCGCACCGACGCGGCCGGGTTCGTCGGCATGACCTGGCCTGTCACCAGCCAGTCGAACAGGTGGCGCACGGCCGCGAGCTGCTGCTTGACGGTGGGCGCGCTCACCTCGCGTCCCAGCGCCTCGATCCAGGCCGCGACATGAAGCGGCTGCAAGCCGGCGAGCGATGTGATGCCGCGCGCCGCTACCCAAGCCAAAAACTCGCCCGCTGCGCGCGCATAGGCACGGCGCGTATGGGGATTGCGGATGGTGACGGCGAAGAACTCGAGGAAGCGCAGCCGCGCCCGCTCATCGGCCGACGCGATGAGCGCGGGCAGCGCTAAGCTGGGTGACGGGAGAGGGGCGAGCTGGTTCATCGCCGACCGCGAACATGGGCGGCGGTGTCGATGACCGTTACGGCGTCCGGGGAAAGGTCTTCGACGCCATCAACAAAGCCGAATATCTCGGCTCGCCCGCCCTCGTTGCAAATACGCCCGGCGACTGTGCCGTGGATGATGGCGCGCGCTCCTGGCTCAAGGATCAGGTCGCCGGCGATTGTGCCATGCAGGATCAGCTTGATGCCGCTGCGCAGCGTCGCACTGCCGATCACCATGCCGTACAGAGCTAGATCCTCCTCGATCGCGAATGGGCCTTCTATCTTGTCGTGAACCGCCTTCATGTCCGCCCCGCATTAGTATGTGATAAAGGACATTATCACATATAGAGAGCCAAAGGAATCGACTTTGAGGATGAACGGGTAGCTCGTTGGTGCAACGGTCGCTGCGAACGATGGGCTTGCCAGGGCAAGCGTCGCCAATGCGACAAGCATGGCGCGAACCGCCATTTTCATGGATCTCTCCTTTTCAGGTCGTGGGGCCGGTCCTCACGGTTATCCGGCTCCCGTTAGCGGGGTCATTGCCCGCCCCTGAAAAGTAGCCCCAAGGATGGGGACGACGCCAATCAACTTGTCGTGGTCGCTCGGTTGCGGTCGCTGGCGCTCAAGCTCATATTCTGGCGATTGGTGAGGAAAACGTATGGGTATACTGGCAAATTCAGTGAAGATAGGCGTGCTGCTCTCAGCAGCAGGGCCGGTTGCCGCGCAGTCTGCGAGAGAACAGCCGCGTGTCGTCACCATGCCAGATGGCCGAACCGTGTATGTCGTGCCAGCGCAGCGAGGAGATACCCGCACGAAGCAGCCGCCGGTGCGTACCGTGGTCGCGCCGGATGGTCGCACCATTTACGTGGTAGAAGAGCAGCCCAAGGACACGCGCACGCAAAGGCAGCGCTGTCTGGATGAGGAAGTAGCGGCCGAAGGCGGATCGCCTTCACAACTAGCAATGGGCGCGATCGACCTAAAATGCAGCCAGCGTTGAAAAGTAGTAGGTGATGAGCATGGCCATGCTCCTGGACCTCAGGCGTCGTTCGCTAGCTCGTCCTGCCCCTGATAGTCATCCGGGTCGAACCCGAGCTTCTCGCGCATCAACTCTGCAGCCTTCTCGACTGGATCGAAACCAAGGCGATCTATCGCGCGCTGTCGGGCCTCGGGGTCTCTCATGAGATGCAGGAGGTACTTTGCAGCTGCCAAGCGGCGCGCGGTGGCATTGCCTTCAAGGCTTCCATCGTCATCATTGGAAGGCGGCGGGCGGTCCATCCCGTCACGCTATCGCATACCTCATCTGCTGGCAAAGGCCAGAGGCTGCGAGCAAAGAGCCGAAACCTTTAAGCGGCACGCCGTAGACCGCACCGAGATCATTGGTCTTTGCCAACGGGCGACAGGCCCTAGCGCCAGAGCGCAGCAAAGCGGCGGAACTATTCCCTAGCGCTTGGGTTTTTGATATAGGTTCGGCAATGCCGACTGTCCTGCGCATAGATGGCCTGCGGGTCGTGATCTATCCGAACGATCATCGTCCCGCTCATGTCCATGTTAAAGGGGCGGACGGCGAGGCGGTTTTCATCCTGCATTGCACCGATGGTCCGCCGGAGTTGCGGGAGAGCTACGGTTTCAAACTGCCGGCGCTAGGCGGCATCAAGGATGCCCTACAGGCGGCGCTGGCAGCCCTGTGCGCGGAATGGAGTGCTATTCATGGCAGTTACTGAACAGGAGTTCGATCAGGCCGAAAAGCGCATGACTGAACTGCGCGCCGCTGGCCATGCCGTCTCGGCGCGCTACGATCGCCGCCGCGCGCGCGTAGTGGTGGCGCTGAATACGGGTGTCGAGCTGACATTTCCGGCGCGGCTCGCCGAAGGCTTGGCCGACGCTCCCCCCGATGCGCTGACCGACATTGAGGTTAGCGCTGCCGGGTTGGGCCTGCATTGGCCCAAGCTCGACACCGATCTCTACGTACCCGCACTGTTGCAAGGCGTTTTCGGCTCGAAGCAATGGATGGCGCAGCAGCTAGGCGCGCAAGGCGGCCGATCGCGCACTGCGGCCAAGGTCGCGGCTGCGCGGGCGAACGGCCGCAAGGGCGGCCGCCCGAAGAAGTCGGCCAACGGCTGACGGAATCACCCGTGCGGCCGCGCGGACCCTGGGACGCGCCGCCGCTTTCGCCCTTGTCAGACCCTCCAAACAACATCGGCCCCGCCTGTCAGGGCGGGGCCGTCGATTCGGGATCAGAAGACAAAGGCCCGCTGTCGGCCAAGCTGTGACCATTGCAAATGGCCGGAACGGTCATGGCTAAACCATCCGTCCTCGATGCCGATAATCATGCCCTGAGTCTCGTCATCGGCGCACATCCGCTTCAAAACTTGATTGCCGTTGCGAGCTTCAGCGCGCCACCAGCTCGGCAAGCTGACCTATCAACGCGTCGGCTTTGTAGGGTTTGGCGATGAAAGCAGCGCCAGCAGGCAGCGTGCCGGGATCGGGCTGAATCCGTCCGGAGGTTACGAGAATGGCGATCTCCGGCCAACCCTCGGTGATCACGCCCGCGAGCGCCAGGCCGGTCATTCCCGACATCTCGATATCGGTGAATACCGTTCCAATGTCGTCACGGCCTTCAAGAATGGTGAGCGCGTCGGCCGCTTCGCACGCCTCGAACACGCGATAGCCCGCGTCCATGAGAATATCGGCCGCAAAGGCTCGCACAAGCGGTCCGTCCTCGACTATCAGAACGGCCGCCTCATGGCTGACCCTCGTGCCCGGTGATGTCATTGCGCTTGATCTCCCTGCTGATCCCCTCCCTTGTTGGTCGACTCGACACTTATCCCTTCCGCCGCGTCACGCAGCATTCCGGCCCAGCAGCCGAGTATGAGCGCCTCGTCAGGCGCGATTTCGTCAGTCAATACCGCATAAATGCCAAGAAGGTTGGCGGTTTCCTCAAGGGACTCGATCCCCTTTCGCGCCATCAACGTAGCGAACACCGTCAACGCGCCGCCGATTGCCCGCACAAGGGCGGGGTCGGCCGTTATGCGAAGGGGATCGGGATCGCTGCCATGTGTCGCGCTCTGCTCCATTTCAGGCACCCCATGCACTGTCAGGAAGTGGGACAACCATAAGGGCGAGGGGCGGCCTACCGGCCTCGTTGCCCCTCACCCGCCCCGCCAGCGCCATCTTGTCGTATAGCTGGCGGAGACCGGACCGGCCTGACGCTTCGTGAGGGCAAGTGTCGTCAAGCCACATCCGGCTTTGACCCGGAATCCATTTGGTTTCTTCATCCCGGCCGATGAGGGCGAGATCGATCATGCAACCCCCTCCCGGCGCTGCATGGCAATGGGGAGGATTGCGGCCCCCTGAGGCTCGGTGCCATCATCGATTTCGACCGCATTCTTGCCGCCGCGCTTGGCGCGATACATGGCCTGGTCGGCCGCGTGGATCAGCTCGCTTATGGTGCGCGGCACTTCGGGCGGAATCAGCAACGCGCCCATGCTACATGTCACCGGATAGCGCGATTGCGCCAGCACGGCCGACAGGCGGGCGTGAATATCGCGGGCAATGCCCTGGCCCTCCGCGATCGACGGCACGCGCACCAGCAATGCAAATTCATCGCCGCCAATACGGCCGATCAAATCTTCGCGGCGCATGATCGCGGATACCCCCTTGGCGAAAGCACGCAGGATTTCGTCGCCGGCAAGGTGGCCGGCACGGTCGTTCGCCGCCTTGAAATCATCGAGGTCGAGAAGCACGAGCAGGAGCGTTCGGCGTGTATGCCTCGCATCCTCGATCGCCTGCGCGCAGCGGCGGTGAAAAACCTCCTTATTGAGCGTGCCGGTCATGCGGTCGCGGTGCGCGTTGAACAATTCGCGGTCATAGGATCGCCGGAAACTGGTGACAGCGGCGGCGATGAACAGGAAGGCGGCGACGGGGACCGCGACGCGCAGCGCCAGCAGCGCGGGCGGAAGCTCGGGCGGGGCGTGCAGCGCCGGAACGGCTGTCAGGAACGCCGTGACGGTCGCCACGAAATAGCCCTCGCGCGCACCCAGCGCCCAGCAGGCTCCACAAATGACCGGCATGTAAAGCGGGGCAAAACCGATCGCCGGGAAGGAGAAATTCGCGGCAGCAACCCCTGTCGTCGCAGCGACGATCGCGAACCAGGCGCGTTCTCTCGACAGGGATTCAAGATGCTCGGCCAGTCGGCCGACAGGGAGGTGGCTGTTCATGCGCTGCGACCGCGCTTTAGCTTATGCAAGCGACGAATAATGAAGATGTGTGATTTCTGTGGCTTATCGACATAGATGGTATCCCTTCCATGTGGATCAGCCGCATGATGTGCCATTATGGCTGAACCGGTTCCCTCTCACGGCCCCGGACCGCGCTTCATGACACGTCATCATGTTGTCGGTGTTCCATCTTTCGTGAATCGGCGCGATCCAGAAACTGAGTCGGAACAATGATTTGAGTCTATTGGCTTTGTTCCATCTCTGTGAACTGCCCCAAAAATGTGCCATCAATGTGAACGGAGTCGCGTCCCAAATGGAGGCCAAGCTGCGCCGCATCCCGCTCAGTCGCCGATCGCATGTGATCGGCTCGCAATCCCTGGACACGGGCGTGGCGGAGCATGAGAGTGCGCTAGAACGGGATTTTGTGACGCTGGCGAGCTTCGCCGATCCCGGCGCAGTGGTAACGGCGCAGCCGGTGACGATACGGTTCAGACAGGGCGAACAATCGCGGCGATACACACCGGACTTCCGTGTCGACTGGAGCACAGGTTCCACTGACTTTGTGGAGGTCAAGTATCGTGCCGACCTGCGCGCAAGTTGGTCGAACCTGCGGCCGGCGTTTGCTGCGGCTAGACGGTGGGCGCAGGAGCATGGTGCGCGGTTCCGGATCGCAACCGATTGCGGCATCCGCAGCGCAAGGCTCGAAGCCGCGAAGAGGCTTCTTCCCCTCAGGAACGCGCCTGTCGATCCAGCACTTGCCGAGTTGGCGGTAGCGAAGGCCCGGACGGAGAAGATGGACTTCATAGGTCTGGTCGATGCGCTACCGGCTTCGCGCGAAGTGGCGCTGGGCGTGGTCTGGCGCCTGATCGCGCGTGGGGCTCTGAGCGTCGACCTGACGGCACCGATCCTTCCCGGCTCATCCGTGAGGGCGGCGTGACTGCCCCGGAACTTACGAAGGTTCCGGAAGCTGCGTGGGAGGAGGCACGCCGTTGCTTGCCGGTGATCCGGCGCCTTGCGGAAAGCTCCGACCGAACGCGGGCCGAGGTTAAAGCCGCGGCAGCGGAACTGGGATATGGGCCGACGCATGTTTACAGCCTGATACGCAGCTATACGGCCGACCCGCGGCTGACGAGCCTGCTGCCGAGCAAGCGAGGTCGGGCGTTCGGCTACTCCAAGCTCGACAGCGAGGTCGAGGCGATCATTAACGACGTGATCGACAGCCTGTATCTCACGCGACAGAAGCCGAAGATCGTCGATCTTGTCGCGGAAGTGCAGCGACGTTGCATCGCGCGAGGGTTGGAAGCACCTGGCCGCAAGGGTGTTACTGCCCGGTTGCGGGCGCGGCCGGCGCAAGAGGTGGTCGCCAAGCGTGAGGGCCGCAAGGCGGCCCGCGACCGTTACGCGCCGGCGATAGGATCGCTGGAAGCGCACTGGCCGTTGTCGCTGATCCAGATCGATCACACGCTGGTCGACGTGATCGTCGTCGACAGCGAGACGCGGGCGCCGATCCAGCGGCCTTGGCTGACGCTTGCGATCGATGTCTGCACGCGCTGCGTTGCCGGCTTCCATCTCTCGCTGGAGCCGCCGTCGGCGACGTCGGTTGCGCTTTGCCTCGCCCATGCCGCGCTCGGCAAGGAAAGCTGGCTGGCAGAGCGCGGTATCGATGCGGTCTGGCCGGTGCGCGGCGTGCCGGAGCGGCTGCATCTCGACAATGCCAAGGAGTTCCGGTCCGAGGCGCTGAAACGGGGCTGCGAGCAATATGGTATCGCCATCGACCATAGGCCGGTGCGAACGCCCCACTACGGCGGGCATATCGAACGGCTGATCGGGACGATGATGGGCAAGGTCCATCTGCTGCCCGGAACGACCTTCTCGAATATCCGGGAGAAAGGCGATCTCAATCCCGAGAAAAGTGCAGCGATGACGCTGGACGAGGTGGAGCGCTGGCTCGGTCACGCGATCGCCGGCGTCTATCATCGCGATCTGCATCGCGGGATAGGCATGACGCCGGTTGCGGCCTGGGAACGCGGTATCGCTGGCGACGGTCGCACGCTTGGCCGGGGCGAACCAACGCCGGTTGCCGATCCGCGCCGCTTCCTGATCGACTTCCTCCCAATCGAACGGCGCCTGGTGCGCCGGGAGGGCGTATCGCTGCACTCGATCCACTACTGGGCCGATATGCTCGCGGCCTGGGTCGGCCACCCGGAGCGCATGATCGTGCGCTATGATCCGCGCGACCTCAGCCGCATCCATCTGCTCGGCCCCGACGGGGCCTATTACGACCTTAGCTACCGCGATCTGCGTCGTCCGCCGATCAGCTTGTGGGAGCATCGCCTGGCGCTGAAACGGCTGCGTGAGGACGGCCGCGCGCAGGTCGACGAGGCCGCAATCTTCCGCACCATCGAGATCATGCGCGGCATCGCCGACGAGGCGGTGCGGGCGAGCAAGACTGCGCGGCGCCAGCGGGAACGGCGGTTGCGCGTCATCCAGGGCGGGTCGAACGCGCCGGTGGTGTCCGCAGCTCAGTCTTCTATCGAAGCCGAGTCCCTGGATGGCAGGCAACCCCACGAGAACATGCTGCCGTTCGAGGAATGGGGTTGAGCACCGAATACCCGCATCTTCATCCATCGGCCCGCGCATGGGCCGATGAGGATGCCGCCTCGCGGATACGGCGCGTTCGCACGGATCGGTGGATCGGCTATGCACGGGCGGAAGCCGCCCTGGCGGCACTCGACGATGTGCTCTCGTTCCCGAAACGGACGCGGATGCCGAACCTGCTCATCGTCGGGCAAACCAACAACGGCAAGACGATGATCGTCGAGAAGTTCCGGCGGAGCCACCCGCTGTCAGCCGCGACCGATACGAATGACGGCGTGGCCTGCGTGCCTGTGCTGAAGATCCAGATGCCTTCGGGACCGGATGAGCGCCGGTTCTTCGGCGCGATCCTGGAAGAGCTGGGCATGGGCCAATGGCCGCGGGACAATCTTGCGGCCCGGCAAAGTGATGCGGTGCGGCTGATGCGGCTGACCGACGTGCGGATGCTCATCATCGACGAACTGCACAATATCCTGTCCGGCTCACGCACCCAGCAGCGCCGCCTGCTCAACTTGCTCCGTTGGCTCGGTAACGAGTTGCAGATCCCGCTGGTCGGCGTCGGCACGGCCGAGGCGTTGCACGCAATCCGTAGCGACGATCAGCTCGCCAATCGGTTCGAGCCCGTGCCATTGCCGTTGTGGACCGAAGGGCCGGAATATCTGCGGCTGCTCAGCACGCTGGAAGCCCTGTTGCCGCTCCGCAAACCCTCCGGCCTTGCCGGGCCGGTTCTGGCGGGCACGATCTTCACCCGTTCAGAGGGCGTTCTCGGCGAGATCGTCGCGATCGTCATCCGAGCTGCGGTTGAAGCCATATCTTCCGGCACCGAGGCGATCACGCCGCGCATCATTGAACGCTCCCGGTTCACATCGCCCTCGGACCGACGACGTGTGGAGATCTGAACTCTACGCGACGGAGGTCCACGAAAAGCTCGTCACACCGAACTACGCCCTGCCTGTTTATACAGCGCCGATCGCCGGCGAAGCCCTCTTGTCCTGGCTGTGCAGGCTGGCGGCGATGACCGGCCAATCGCCGCTGGCGTTCGCCCGGCAGGCGTTCGGAATAGACAGCGTCCGCCAGCCCGAATGGTGGCGGCGTCCTTCGGCGGACCAGCGCAGCGTGTTGCTGGCCATCAGCGGGCTTCCGCCCGAGCAGTTCGACGATATGACGCTGGAGCGCTGGTCGACCGCTCGCAACGATGAGAATGATCGGCGGTTCAGCCCGATCCGTATGATCTATCCGAAGCAGCGCGAGAGAGCAGCCCGGACCCTGTTCGCTTGCGCCGCCTGTCTCGCAGAGGACGAGACACCCTATCTCCGGCGCGAGTGGCTGATCGGTTGGCAGGCTGTCTGCGCGCGGCATCGAACCGTTCTTATGCGGCGCTGTCCTCATTGCCGCTGGAAGCTCAGCTCCCAGTGGCTTCGCGACAAGGAGCCGGTTGACCTGCACCGCTGTAAACGATGCGGCGGACTGTTGGCCGGGGCCAATGGGCCGCCCGCGATCGATGGCGCCATCGACCTTCAGGCTGCGATGCTCGGCGTCAAACGTCGCGGTAGCGGCGAGATCC
>NZ_CP119130.1 GCF_030128825.1 Sphingobium sp. WTD-1
TGCCTTCTCCAGCTCGACGTAGGTGATTACGGCTACGGCCATCATAGGGGTGGCGTGCCGTTGTTTCCCGCCCGGCATCAGGCGCCCGCGCCGCCTCCGCCTATCGCCACGCAGGACTAAGGTCGGCTAAAGTTCACTGATGCCCCATCGTCCTGACCTATTGATCTACGCACTTTCGCTCGGAAGCGCAGCGCCCGTGGCGGCTCAGCAGGTGGTGCCCGCCAAACCACGAACCGCCGCGGGTGCGTCGAAGTTCGTCCAGGACATGCTGACCCGCGGCACAGCCGTCGCAAAGCCTTGGCCGGGTTTCGTGCGGAACAGCAGGATCACGAGCGTAGGAGTGAAAGGTGGTTGCCTCGTTACGCTCACGCTCGCCGACAAAAGCGCCCTCAGCGTGAAACTAGATCAGGTGGTTGCGATCCGACCGCTTTACTCGGCCAACGCGCCCCAGGCGTCGGTGGAGATCAAAGGGGGCGCGCAGCCCTACGAGGGTCTCGATATATTCGTCGGGGACAACGACGCGGTGCGCCGCGTCGGTGATGCCCTGGAGTTCATGCGCCAGTCCTGTGATCCATCGGCGAAGACTGGTTTCTAAACCGGCCAGCGGCGTCTCACCGACTTTTGCGAGGGCGGCTTGATCCGCACCCGACCAAGTTGGCCAACACCGTTATAATCTCATTCTAACCGTTGCGCGCACCGTCGTCGGCGCGCCGGGCATGATGTTGTTGTCGTTGTAGGCGGACGAGAAATAATCGCTGTTAAGCAGATTCTCGACGTTGATTTGCGCCTCGATCTGGGGGGTGAGCTTGAAGAATGCGGCGGCATCGACGCGGGTGAAGGCGGGCAGGATGGCGGTGTTGCTGATGGACGTGAAGCTTTTCGACTGGTGGTAGACACCGGCGCCGGCCCCCAAGCGTGGGGTGAGGTCGTAACGCGTCCAGAGCGAAGCCTGTTGTTTTGGAACCAGCGGAACCTCGCGCCCGGCCGGGGCGGCACTCGTCGTTTTGCGAATTGTCGCGTCCTGCAGCGCATAGCCCGCGCTGATCTGCCACTGGGGTGTGATCGCGCCGCTAAGGCCGAGTTCGAGCCCTTTGCTGCGCTGCGCGCCCGTGAGCACCGTCCGTGCGGGGTCATTGGGGTCGGCCGCGCGGGTGTTGGTGCGGTCAAGCTGGTAGATGGCGGCGGTCAGGTTCAGCGTCGGGCGGATATCCCATTTGAGGCCAAGCTCGTAATTGTCGAACCTCTCCGGCTCCAGCGCGGCGCTGGTGACATCGAGCGATGAGAATTGATCCCCCGACTGCAGCGAAATGATGGAGGCCCGCGACGAGCGCCGTCTTCTGCGCTTCCAGAAGCAGATGGCCGGATACAAGCTGCTCATCATCGACGAACTGGGCTTTGTGCCGCTCTCCAAGACCGGCGCCGAACTGTTGTTCGAGCTGATCTCCCAGCGTTACGAACGCGGCTCCACCTTCATCACCAGCAACCTGCCCTTCGACGAATGGACCGAAACCTTCGGATCTGAGCGTCTCACAGGCGCGCTCCTCGATCGCCTGACCCATCACGTCAGCATCCTCGAGATGAACGGCGAAAGCTATCGCCTCGCGCACAGCCGGGCCCGCAAGGCCAAAACCAGACCCTGAAAATTACACCAATGCCGGGGGGAGTGGCCCTCGGGCTACGCCCTCACGCCACTCCCCCCGGCATGTAACACGATGGCCTGGTTTTACGCCGCCGAATGGCCGACTTTTGCTCCGCCGTTGACAATCGAGGCACGGCTGCAGAATCGCGACAAGGGCAACATCAACTGGACGGTCGGCGGTGCCTGGTTCAAGGACAAGATCAGCCTGTTCAGCACGCTGGACGGCGCCGACACCTTCCGTACCGTGTTCGAAGCGAACTATCTGCAGCGGCGCGAAAGCCTCGCGGCCTTCGCAGACGTCGATTTCAAGGTCGCGCCGCGCCTTCGTGCCGATCTGGGCGTGCGCATCAGCAACGAAAAGAACCGCTTCAGCGGCTACACGCATGATCTCAACCCCTATGGCGTGTCGATCGGATCGCTGGTGTTCGCCCTGCCCGCCGAATTCGACAACAAGCTCAGTGAGACGAGCCCTTCGGGTCGCGCCACGGTCACGTATGAACTGAGCGAGGATGCACGGGTCTATGGCTCGGTCGGACGCGGCTTCCGTGCCGGCGGTTTCGACGGCAGCACGATCTGGTCGACCCCCGAAGCCGATGCATTCAAGTCGGAAAGCGTATGGGCCTATGAAGGCGGGGTGAAGTTCATGCCTGCGCGCGGCCCTGTGCAGTTCGAAGTTGCGGGCTTCTATTATGATTTCTCGAACATTCAGGCCGGTTCCTTCCGCACCTATGATGGCGCCACCACCAGCGTACGCACCAATGTGGGCAAGGCGCGCAGCTATGGCGGCGAGGCCAGCTTCACGATCCGCCCGGTGCGCCCGATGACCATCAATTTCGGCGTCGCGCTGCTCGACACGAAGGTCACCGCGATCGAGGCGATCACCGCTGCCGAAAAGGCGCGCCTGGGCAACGACTTGCCGTTCGCGCCGAACATGACGCTGAACGGCTCGATCCGCTACGAGTTCGCGCTGAACGATCGCATGACGCTGACGCCTCAGGTCGATGCCCGCTACGTCGATGCCTATTATGGCGATCTCGACAATACGGCGCCGGTCGGGGACTTCGCGCTCGTCAATGCGCGCATCGATCTCAAGATCGACCAGCGCTGGACCGTGGCCGGCTTCGTGCGCAACATCGCCGATGTCGATTACACGACCGGCGGATCGGCGACGCAGGCATTCAGCGGCACGCCGCGCACCTGGGGCGTTTCGCTCGGGGCGCGTTTCTGATGGCGCTGACGCGGCGCGGCGTTCTTGCGGGATCGGCGGCGGGCGGGCTTTTGCTCGCCGCCGGTCCCGCCGGGGCAAAAACGAACATGGTCTTCGCGCATGGCGTGGCGAGCGGCGATCCGCATGCCGACAGCGTCCTGCTGTGGACCCGCGTGACCGATCCTGCCCATGGGCCGGTCAGCGGCACATGGGAAATGGCCGAGGATGAACTGTTCACGCGCATCGCTGCGCGCGGATCGTTCAGCACATCGGCGGCGCGGGACCATACGGTCAAGGTGATCGCCTCCGGCCTGAAGGCGGGCCGCGAATATTTCTACCGCTTCCGTGCCATGGACACGGTATCGGCGATCGGGCGGGCAAAAACCCTGCCAACGGGACGCATCGATCGTCTCGATATCGTGCTCGCCTGCTGCGCCATGTATATGTTCGGCGAATTTCACGCCTACCGGGCCATTGCCGATCGGGAAGCGGTGGACCTCATCCTCTTCGTGGGCGACTATATTTACGAATATGGCGCCAACTCGATGCCCGCACTCATGGATGTTCGGGCGATCGAGCCAACGCACGACACGGTCACGCTCGCCGACTATCGCGCACGCTATGCACAGTGGCGTCGTGATCCGGCCCTGCGCGACGCCCATGCCCGCGCGTCGTGGATTTGCATGTGGGACGACCATGAAATCGCGAACGACGACTGGATGCATGGTGCCCAGCATCACGATCCGGCGGCCAACGGCGACTGGGAGGAGCGCAAGGCTGCGGCGGTTCATGCCTATCTGGAATGGATGCCGATCCGCGATCCTGTCACTTCCGATCCCTATGGCATCACCCGCAGCTTCGCGTTCGGCGATCTCGCGACGCTGGCCCTGCCCGAAACCCGGCTCAAGGCCCGCCAGCAGCAATTGTCGCTGGCCAAGGATCTCGACTGGCATGTTGTCGACCGGCGCGGCAGTGGGGAGCGGGTGATATCCGACCCGGCGGAACTCAAGACACTCGACCTCAAGGCCCTGCCGCAAGGCGTCACGCGCGAACCCGATGTCGCAGCCTTCCGCGAGAAACTTGCCGATCCCGCGCGCGAAATGATCGGCGCGGAACAATGCGCATGGCTGGCGGACGAACTGAAGGCCCATAAGGATGCTCGCCGCCCGTGGTTCCTGTTCGGCAGCGCGACCATCCTGTCCAGCTACGTCTATCCCGATCTGACGAAGTTTCCCGATGGCAAGGTAGCGCTGGCGCCGATGTACGCCCTGACGCGCTATGGCCTGCCGCTTCTCAATGTCGATTCCTGGGACGGCTATGCCGGCGAGCGGGACAAGCTGTACGACCAGTTCGAGAAAAGCGGCGCGAACCTGCTCGTGCTGTCGGGCGACAGTCACATGGCCTGGATCAACGAACCCCATCGCGGGGACCGCCGGATTGGTCTCGAGCTTTCCGCCTCCACGCTGACCGGTCCTTCGATCGGGGAACTGCTCCTGCCGTCGGGGCCGGTCGGCGACGCCTTTGTCCACGACAATCGCGATATACGCTGGTGCGACACCAATGCCGTTGGTTTCGTAACGGTATCGCTGACACGCGACCGGGTGGAGGCCGACTTCGTCCGCGTCCTAACGCCGCGCCAGGCGATCGGAAAGCTCGACATCGCGCGCCATGCCAGCGCACGGATCGCCGAAGATGGGTTGAGCGGCTGGGAGATCAGCTGACCGAACGGCACTGCGTCGGAGCGATCCGGCGCAGTGCCAGCAGGCCGATGAGGCCAGCCAGGCATGAGGGCAGCGCGTAGATCGCCCGCAAGGTGGTTTCGCCTAGCCCATGCGCGGCACCCGGCAGGAAGCCGATAAAGGCGAGCGCCGTGAGCGCCCCGAAAACGCCCAGCGCGGCGGCGAGCTTGTTCGCGACATTGAACGGCGCATAGTGCGTGGCAGCAAAGCCATTGCCGCCCGATCGCACCAGATCCGACACCATCGCCCGCAGCAGCTATATAGTCCGCACCCCATGCGAAACTGCGGATGAGCAGATGGGCCAGCAGCAGCGCCCCGGTCCACCCGTGAATCCCCAGTGCCTCCTCTATGAAGAAGAGCGTCACCGCCCCTTCTGCCGCGTCGGCGGCGCCGAGCGCCCGCATAGAGCAACAGGATGAGCACCAGTTCCCGGCGCAGCAGTATCGGGACCAAGGAGTCTCGATTGCCTTGGTACATCCACATCGACGAGGAAAAGACCGCGAGGTCGCTGGCGCTCAAAGGCGCTTTTCTTGCTCCTTTCATGAACGGCTTGTCGCTGACATGGAACGACCGCCTTGCAGGATCTGATGATGATTGAGTTACAAATTACGACGCGGACTTTTTTGTACGAGAGATTCTATCCGTAAAACTGACTCACGGCATAGCAACCGGGCACAACAACTATCGGCTCGGGAGAAAATAGTCTCTGAGCCCAACCCACTATCGTCATTTGCTGCACAATGCCCGATGCTCGCCTGCGAACTTTCCCCTTACCGAAAAGCTTGGGCTACTTACTGAGCGCAGACGGACCAATACACAGCCACGCCTGATATCTCTCGCCGAAATTCGGACCTACACCGCACCTTGACCGCCATCATAAGCGTCAGGACGCAATGCAACATGTCCGCCGCCCAAATGTCATCAAATCGACCCGAAACGGACCGGAAATCGCAACTCGCTCCATTTAACGCGATGCTGCAAGTGCGAAATTGCGCGCTGCTTTGGGGATATTGGGTCATGAATATTTTGCACACGCGTTCGCGCGCCTGCCTGCTAGGTTTCGTGGACAAAGGGTATCCATTGCAGGGCTGAGACGAGATTGACGAAGCCGAGGTAGGACTCTTTGGTTTTGTCGTATCGAGTTGCGATACGCCGCCAGTTCTTGAGTTTGTTGAAGAGGCGTTCGACAAGATTGCGCCAACGGTATTTTTCGCGATCGTGTGGGATTGGATCGCGCCGATTGCTTTTGGCGGGAATGACAGCCTCAACGTCAGCATTGGCCAATTCCTCGCGGATGGCATCTGCATCGTAGCCCTTGTCCGCCAACAATGCCTCGATCTTATGAGCAATCAAACGGAACAGCGGGCCAAAGCCTTGGATATCGTGGCTCTGGCCCGGCGTCAGGACAAAGCCGAGCGGTCGGCCTTTGGCATCGCAGCGGGCGTGGAGCTTTGTGCTGAATCCGCCTCGCGATCGGCCAAGCGCCTCGGTTTCCTGAGTCCCTTTTTTATGCCGACGGCACAATGATGTGCTCGGACCACGGTGCTGTCGATCATGTCCGCAGTGGCATCACGAGCCACCATTTCGCCCAGTGTCTCGAGCATCGCCTCGAACACCCCGGTCGTAACCCAGCGCCGGTAGCGGCGGAAAACGCTGTTCCACTTGCCATATTCATCCGGCAAGTGGCGCCATTGCGAACCTGTGCGGGCGATCCACATCATGCCTTCGAAATACAGCCGGTTGTCCTGTGCTGGACGACAGCCACGACCACGCTCAGATGGCAGTAATGTGCCGATGATCCCCCACTCGTCCTCCGTCAGCCCAATACGCTCGCCCAACGCCACCTCCAAAAGGCAGCCTTGAATCAACGCCCGATCCTGCTGTCAACCTTTGTCCACGAAACCTAGGCAGTGCCGGCCTGCTCGCTCTGGTAGTAAGCGCGCCCGCTTTTTCGCAGACGCCCACGCCCGCAGCAGACCAAGCGGCGCAGGTCGATGGCGAGGCAACGTCCATCGTCGTGACCGGTGTTAAGGCTACACGCTCTGCGACCGCCATTACCACAACCGAAATCCAGAAGATCCTGCCGGGCGTTGCGCCGTTCAAGGCGATCCAGACCCTGCCGGGTGTCATGTATGTGACTGCCGATCCGTGGGGCAACAACGAGCAGAACGCCTCGCTCTTCATCCATGGCTTCAGCGCTCAGCAGTTGGGCCATACCCTGGACGGCGTGCCGCTGGGCGATCAGAGCTACGGCAATTTCAACGGCCTCTCTCCGCAGCGCGCTATCATCTCCGAAAATGTCGGCAGCGTCGTTGTCGCCACCGGCACCGCGGAACTGGGCATCGCGTCGACCAGCAACCTGGGCGGCGGGATCGAGAATTTCTCCAGCGATCCGCGCCAGCAGATGGGCGCACAGTTGAACCACACTTTCGGCAGCTACGGGACGGCCCGCACATTCGTTCGCCTCGACAGCGGCGAGTTTGGCGACGGCAATAGCGGCTATGTCTCGGTCCTGCGCCATCGTGCGCGCGCCTGGGATTTCCGCGGCAAGCAGAAGGGCTGGGCCGCCAACGCCAAATTCGTCCATGACGACAGCAATGGCAAGCTGACCGCCTATTTCAGCTATTCCGACAAGCAGGAACCCAATGAGGACGCGACCACCGTCTTCAAGAACCCTACCAATGCGGCGCAGGCCTATCAGCCCTATACCCGCCCCTTCTTCTACCCCGATTTCGCCGGCGCGGTCGCTTATCTGAACGCCAGCGGCAATGTGCCGGCCGCCGAGGCGCAGAATTATCGCAACTATTACAGCGCCGCGATCCGGACCGATTATCTGGGCTACATCAAATATCAGGCCCATCTGTCCGACCAAGTCGACTGGTCGAACCAGGTATATTATCATAATAATGACGGCGCGGGCATCGTCGCCGGACCGATCACGGTCGCGGGCCTGCCCAACCTGTTCTCGCTCTATTTCCCCGGCCAGAATCTGAAGACGGCCACCGGCAATTCGGGCTATGCGATCCGTACCACCGAATATCGCATCGATCGCGGCGGCATCCTGTCCTCGATCGACGCGACGTTGGGCAACCATCAGATTCAGCTTGGTGCGTGGTACGAATATAACAGCTCGGCCGCCTATCGGAACTGGTATGCGCTCAATGTGACCCGGCCGCAGGACTACAACCCCTATTCGCTGCCGCCGCATGATCCGCTGTTCACCCAATATGCCAGCGAGATGCGCACCAATGTTCTGCAACTTCATGTGCAGGACAGCTGGCAGGTCACGCCCAGCCTGCTGGTCCAGGGCGGTTTCAAGTCCAGCCTGCAATTTGCCAGCGGCACCTTCCCGGTCCAGCCGATCATCGGATCGCTGCCTGGTTCGGCAAGCGCCCTGCCCGAAGGCGAGATCAACACCAAGCGCTGGTTCCTGCCCGCGATCGGCGCGAAGTGGGACTTCACCGACAGCGAGCAGGTCTATGTCAACGTGCAGAAGAACCTGCGCCACTTCCAGCCTTATGGCGGCGGCGGCGTCACGCCGTGGAGCAGCGGCAGCCAGGCGGCATTCGACAATCTGAAGTTCAATGGCCGCCCCGAAACCTCCTGGGTCTATGAAATCGGCCTACGCAGCCGCCGGACCATCGACAGTTCGTTCCTGACCGGGATCGAAGCGCAGGTGAACTATTATCATGTCGATTTCAGCGATCGCCTGCTTGGCATCACGCCTCCCGGCGCGATCGGCGGCATCGGCGGCAGTGGCATCAGCGGCGGCACACCCGCCGTGTTCAACGTCGGCGGCGTGAAGACGGACGGTATCGACGCGGCGCTGACGCTGCGCTTCGGGCAGGTCTTCTCGCTCTACAACGCCGTGTCCTACAACCGCTCCATCTACGACAGCGACTATAGCACTATCACTGGCGCCGCGACTGGCACGCGGATCGGCGGCATCGCGACCGTGGGCGGCGTCGTGCCCACCGGCGGCAAGCTGATCCCTGTCAGCCCGAAGTGGATGAACAAGACGGTTGCGACGCTGACGCTCGGCGATTTCGATGCCCAGATGATCGGCGACTATGTCGGCCGCCGTGTCACCACCTTCACCAACGATGCATCGGTCAAGTCGGTGTTCCAGGCCAGCGCCCGGATCGCTTATCGCCTGCCCGCCAGCATGGTCGGCCTGCAAAAGGCGGAGATCAGCCTGAACGTCACCAACCTGTTCGACACGACGGGTGCATCGACGGTGCAGGCGAGTGCGAACACCAACAATTACAATGTCTACCCAATCCCGCCGCGCCAGTGGTTCGCCACATTGTCGGTGAACTACTGATGCAGGACAGGTCGGTATCCCGCCGTTCGCTGCTTCAGGCGGGTGCCGGCCTGACCGCCGCATTTGCGACGGATGTGGGGGCAGCGATCGCCGCCCCTGCCCGTCGCAAGGGTCCGCCGCTGCTCATCGCCCATCGCGGCGCATCGGCGCTGCGCCCAGAACATACGCTTGCCGCCTATGCCAAGGCGATCCAAGACGGGGCCGACTATGTCGAGCCTGACCTGGTCGCTACGAAGGACGGCGTGCTGGTCGCGCGGCACGAGAATAATATCGCGGAAACCAGCGACGTTGCCGCCCGGGCCGATTTTGCCGCGCGCAAGACGGTCAAAACGATCGACGGCGAGCGACAGGAAGGTTGGTTCACGGAGGATTTCACCTTCGCGGAACTCAAGACGTTACGCGCGAAAGAGCGGCTGGGCGCCATACGGCCCGAAAGCCAATCCTATGACGGCGCATTCCAGATCGTGTCGATGGAGGAAATCGCCGATTTCGTGGCGGCCGAATCCGCCGCGCGCGGCCGGACCATCGGCCTGATCCCGGAGATCAAGCATTCCACCTATTTCGCAGGCATCGGCCTGCAACAGGAGCAGCGGCTGATCGATATCATCGGCAAGAGCGCCTATCTGCAACGCGCGCCGTTCGCCATCCAGTCGTTCGAGGTCGCTAATCTACGCGCGTTGCGCGGCAGGATCGGCGCCTATCCCAACATCCAGCTGGCCCAGTTGATCGGCGACCCGGCCCAGATGCCGGCCGATGTGCAGGCGGCGGGCAACAAGCGCTTCTATCGCGATATGCTGACGCCCGCAGGTCTTTCCGAAATCGCCAGCTATGCAGATTATCTTGCGCCCCATGTCCGGATGATCATTCCTGTGGACGAGGATCAGCGCCTGACAAAACCCACGGGGCTCGTCGATGCCGCACATGCGGCGGGCCTTCTCGTCAGCATCTGGACCTTCCGCCCGGAAAATCAGTTCCTGGCCGCCGATTTTCGCAGCGACAAAGGCGTTTCCGCGCGCAACGAAGAAGGCAGCATTGCAGAGATGCAGCGCTATCTTGCAACGGGTGTCGATGCGATCTTCACAGACGATCCGGCTTTGGGACGGCGTGCGATTTCCTAGGATAGAGAGAATAAAAACTGCCTATTCCAAATTCACCTCTACCGGTCATTTGATCGCCATCTGGACTGGCCAGCCACAGCAAGTCCACTTCTCTTGACCATCTGCAAGCCCGATCGCAGTTTCGGATCTTCGCGCCGCTTGTGGTCGAATTGCAGCCGTTGGTTGCGCCACCCGAGCCGGCGCGCGCAGTTGCTCCCAACGTCGATCGGCTTTCCAGTCACGTCAGGCCTGATTGGGAAAGCCTGATCCTAGTGCATCTGGAACCCGGCCCGCGCCCGTGCAATTCGTCAGCAGGGCACCGCCCATATATGCTTCGGCGTGAACCGCGTCCGCATGGTGCCATCCTCTGCTATCGTCGGGGAATCGTGATCTTTCGACCTGGATCAGGCCGCACTCGATATGCTCATACGTGCCCAGCCCCTGCCGGCAATTCCCGCCGAGAGCCTGATGTCGTCGAGCTGACGATCCTCGTCGCTTTCAGCCTGCGGTGATCCATGCCATCTGAAGCTGCCACGGTGATGGATAGGCGTCGGCAATGAAGCCGCCTCGTCACCTAGCGCTACCTCCGGCCCGTTTGGCTGCCGATATCGACCGATCTCTTCTACCCGTCAGGACAAATGCGCCATAATGACAAGGCGCCACCTGCCAAGGCATTGGCAGATGGCGCCTCACCGGGCGACCCGAAGGCTGGAGGCCCCGCATAAGCGGAGCCACCTTCGGCCGGTTTTTAGAAGCTCATGCGAACGCCCATCGCATAGGTGGCGGGCGCACCGACCATACGCGACGCGCCGTTCATTTCGGGATAATAGACTTCGTCCGTGATGTTTCGGCCCATGGCATAGATCGACCAGCCATGCGGCGATTCCAGCTCGATCCGGGCATTGAGCAGCGTGTAAGCCGGCGAGGTGTTGCCGACGACCGCGTTCAGGCGGTTCGATTCCTTGCCATGATGGAAGATGTTGGCGCGGCTCTTTAGCACCCAGCCATCACCGAATCTGTAGCTGTGGACGAGGCCGACCCGACCGGTCCATTTCGGCGCACCGGGCAGCGGATCGCCGACAGTCGCGGTCACATCGGCGATGCGGTTGGAATTAAACTCGGTGATCTTCGAATAGAGATAGGTGCCCGATGCGTCGAAATCGAGTTTGTGCCCGCCGCTGTTCAGCAGGTTGACGTCCAGTGCGGCTTCGAAGCCGCGGGTCTTGGCCTTACCGACATTAGTGCGGCCGTTGGTGTCATTGTCGAGGCGCGTCGTCGCCTGAAGATTGTCGAAATCATTGGCGAAGGCGTCAAGCGACAGACGGATCGGCCCTTTATAATAACGCACGCCCGCTTCATAAGCCCAGACCGTCTCGGACTGGAACGGCTCCGTCTCGGCCAGCGTCATGATCGACGTGCCATCAAAGCCGCCCGAACGATAGCCGCGCGCGACCGACGCGAAGACATTCAAATCGTCGGTGATGAACCACTGCGCGGCAGCACGGCCGGACAGGTCGTCATCCTTGAACTGCTTGTCCCACTGAAAATTGGGCGTCGTCGCGAAAAATGTGGCGTAATTGGATATGCCCCAAGGGTTATCGTCGATGTTGCGGCCCTGCGAATCCACATCGTCCTTGGTATAGCGCAGGCCCAGCGTCAGCTTGATCTTGGGCAACAACTCATAATCAGCCTGACCGAACAGCGCGGCGCTACGGCGGCGCTGATTATGGACATTATGATATATGGTCCGCGCGGCCCAGCTGGTCCATTGGCTCTGATAGTCGATCTTGTCGCTCATGTAGAAGCCGCCGATCAACCAGTTGAAACGCCCCTGCTGCTCGTTGCGCAGGCGCATTTCGAGCGATGCCTGGCTCAGATCTTCATCGAACAGATATTCATATTGGGGATAGGGCGTGCCATCGCCATTGCCGCCGATATTGCGCTGGCTCGACTGCCAGCCGGCGACCATGTCGAAGCGGGTGGCATCGTTCAGCAGGTGCGAAAATTGTGCGGACGCGCCTTTGATGTCGATCCGTTGCTGAAAATAGGCCCGCGAATAGAAGCTGTAGGGGTCTTTATCTTCGCCGGCATTGAGAACACTGCTGTCCTCCGCTGCGCTGATGCGGTCATATTGACGGGCATCGCCACGGTCGCGACTGGCAAAGGCCTTCAGCGTCAGACTGGTATCTGGACCGAAATCGATATCCACCGTACCGCGCGCGGCGAACAGATCCTTGTCGCCAAAGCCCTTGCGTGCGCCCGGATCGTTGATCGCAGGCACCTGTCTCTGGACCACGCCGCCGACGCTCAGTTGCGCGCCCGCCAGATCGCCCGCGCCCTTCCCGTTCATGAAGCCGCCGCCCTGATCGGTCATCACTGCCAGTCGCACGCGCATATTGTCGCTGACCGGACCGCCGATCGCCGCTTCCGCGCGCAGGCTGTCATAGCTGCCATAACGCACATCGGCATAGCCGTCGAACGTGTCGCGGCCGCCGCGCGTGATCGCGTTGACGACGCCGGCCGTGGTGTTGCGGCCATAGAGAGTGCCCTGCGGCCCACGCAGCACCTCGATCCGCTCCAGATCGAACAGAGGCATGCCGAGATAGGCGTTGGAGCTTTGATAGACGCCGTCCACATGAAGGGCGACCGACGGGCTGCCATTGGGCTTGTAGTCGTCGGCGCCGCCGATCCCGCGGATGGTCAGCAGGCCATAGCTTTCGCCGCCCGTGCTGTAGTTGATCGACAGGCCCGGTACTTCATCGACCAGACTGGCGAAATCGGTAATCTTGCGTTCTGCCGCTTCCACGCCCGAAACGACGGTGATCGCCTGCGGTACTTTCGACAGGTCTTCGACCCGCTTTTGCGCGGTGACGATGATGTCACCGCCACCCGCAACGCCCGCCCCCGCTTCGGCAGCCGACAATTCGGTCGGCGCCTTGGCGACGGCGAGCGAGATCATCGCCGCGCCCTCGTAGGAAATGGCCACGCCTCGTCCGGCGATCAGGCGGCGCAGCGCCTCGGCACGGGAAAAGCGCCCCTTGAGCGCGATCGAGCGGCGACCGGCGATGGCGTCATAGGGGAAGACCATCTGCACGCCGGCCTGCCGACCGAACTCGTTCAGCGACGTCGCCATATTCTGCGCCGGGATGTTGAAGGCGATAGCGCGATCGCTCGCGGCACTGGCGGGCGCCGCGGCGAGGATCAAGGGTAGTGCGACGACATGAAAACTCATTATTGCCCTCCGATGGAAGCGTCTCTCGGAGGATGGGATGGGTGGGCGCGGCACGACCTCTATCGCAGCTGCAAAAAATTATCAGCCGGCCGTGAGGGTAATGGCTCCATTTTCGCTGCGCTGCGATCGGATGCCGAACGACGCATGCAATGCGGTCAGCAGATCATTGGGGTTGGTGGTCGTAAAACGCCCCCCCAGCCGAATGCGCGACAGCGCCGGATCGGCGATGACGATCCTGGGGTCGAGATAGCGATTAAATTCGGCCACGACGAAGTCGAGGCTCTCGCCTTCGAACACCAGTTGACCATCTTTCCAGCTGCGCGCCCGGTCCAGCGTTACCGGGTCGGCCGGTCCGATAGCCACGTTCTGGCCGATCACGCGCGCCATCGCCCCTGCTGTAAGCCCATCGCCCCGTACGCTATCGGCCATGCCATTCAGCACGAGAAAGTCGAAGGATTCAGGTTGCTGTCGCGCATTGAAGCTGCCGGTGCCGAGTGTGAATCGTGCGCTTCCTGCCTCCAATGTCAGCTTGCCGCGCAGCGAAGCCGGAACCGTAAGGCCGATCTCGCCACGCTCCAACCAGATGCGGCTTTCCCCCTTGTCGATCCGCCAACTGATCCGCGTGCCTGTATTAAGTTCGATCCGGGTGCCATCGTCCAGCACCAGCGCGCGCCGTTCACCTATCGCCGTTTTGGCATGTTCGCGCGCAGTGGCGCGTACCGCCAGCAGCGCGCCGGCGACCGACGCACCACCGGCCAAGACGCCGGCACGCAACATCCCACGGCGGTTGATGGCGGTGGGCGCCGGTTCGGCCGGACGGTCCTCGACCGCGCGTAGACGCTCCACCTGCTCGAAGGCATGAGCCACCTGGGCAAAGGCGATGGCATGGCGGGGATCGGCCGCACGCCATTGTTCGAAAGCCTGCGGCGTGACCGAGCCTGCATCGAGCGCCGCCAGCCAGCCGGCGGCTTCCTCCATCATTTTCTCTGGTGTCGGTGGCGTTGCCATAAGCGCGAAAACGGGGCCCTTTCTTCCTGCGGTGGCGCTTCCTGCATCGCATAGGCAAGAATGGCCAGCCCTTTGGCAAGATGCTTCTCTACAGTAGAGACCGACAAACCCATCCGCACCGCTATATCGCCCGGCAATAATCCTTCGATCCGCCGCATCTTCACCACCGCGCGCGCCTGTGGCGGCAATTGCTCCATCAGCGCGATCAGCCGTGCCAGCTCCATATTGCCCGATAGCACTGCAAATTGATCCGGCGCGCTATCGGCAATTTCCATCGCTTCCATATCGGCCAGATGCTCGAACCGCACGACGGTGGCGCGACGATGACGTTCATGCGCCAGATTGCGGATGATGGTGAGGACGAAGCTGCGGGGATTGACGATCTCGCGATGATGCGACGCATTGATCGCGCGGGCATAGGCCTCCTGCACCAGATCCTCGGCCTCGGCCGTGGGGACCAGCCGAGCCGCCTGCCGCCGGAAAGCGACCCGGTGCGGCAATATCTCATCAATGAACCAGCGGTCTACATCCCTCAACCAGGTCACGGCGGCTTCCCCCTTCAGATGAGCGGGGCGGTTAGTCAGTCGGCATGACAATATCGGGACAATATCCACATTCGTCGGGGGTCGCTGTCGCATTACTGTCAAACGCCGCCGATAGGGCCGCCCGATGCAAGCCTCTCCCTGGCATCGCCGCGCCGTGCTGGGCGCCATGGTCGCGCTTGGCGCCACGCCGCTCCGGGTGCTCGCCGCACCCTTCACTGCGCAGGCCGACCCCTTTGCGCTCGGCGTCGCCAGCGGCGATCCATCCCGCGACGGCTTCGTTTTGTGGACGCGCCTCGTCGGCCCCGACGCCCACCCTCTTCGGGCCGGATCGATCCCGGTCCGTTACGAGGTCGCCGAGGATGAAGGATTTCGCAACATCGTCCGGACCGGCGCATTGAACGCGCATCCCGAGGCGGCGCACAGCATCCATCTCGAACTGACCGGACTACGACCGGGGCGCCCCTATCATTATCGCTTCCATGCGCTTGGCGCGACCAGCCCGGTCGGGCGTACCGCAACCGTGCCGGACCGCACCAACCGGTTGCGGCTGGCGCTCACATCCTGCCAGCATTGGGAATTGGGATGGTTCGGCGCCTATCGCGACATGCTGGCGGGCGATCCCGACCTGATCGTGCAGGTCGGCGACTATATTTACGAAACATCCTATCCCGACCAGCCCAAGGTCCGCGATTTCGGCGCGCCCGAACCACGCGATCTGGATGGGTACCGCGCCCGCTACGCCCTCTATCGCACCGATCCGGATTTGCAGGAAGCGCACCGGCGCGTGCCCTGGCTCGTCACATGGGACGATCATGAGGTGCTGAACGATTATGCCGCGCTCGCCAATCGAGAGGGGCTACCTCCCGAAATTTTCGCGGCGCGGCGAGCGGCGGCCTATCAGGCCTATTTCGAACATATGCCGATCCGCCCCAGCCTGTGGCGCTCCATGGCCAGCCCGCGCCTCTATCGTGGGGTGGACTGGGGCGAACTGGCATCGCTTTCCATGCTCGACACGCGCCAATTCCGGTCCAACCCGCCATGCGCGGCGCCGTCGGTAGCCCGCAACGTCCGGCTCGATCATTGCGCCGAACGGTTGGCGCCCGATCGGACCATGCTGGGACAGGCGCAGGAGGCATGGCTGGCTCAGCGCCTTTCCCAAGAGCGGCGCCCTTGGACTTTATTGGCGCAGGGCGTGTTTTTTGCGCCGCTGGCGCTCGATGGCGGGGGTGACGCTGTCTATAGCGACCAGTGGGACGGCTATGTCGCAGGCCGCTCACGGCTGCTGGATCAGCTCGCCCGCCCCAATGTCCGCAATCCCCTAATTCTAAGCGGCGACGTCCACAGTTTTTGGCTGAATGATCTGCATCGGGCGGATGGCACCCCGCCAGTGGCGACCGAAATCGTCACCTCCGCCCTTGCTGCCCAATCGCCGCCAGCCGGCCGCTTCGGCGAGGTTCGCGCAAATAACCCCCACATCCGCTTTCATGACCTGAACCATAGCGGCTACGTCCGCATCGAGATCGAACCGACGCGACTAGTGGCACAATTTCGTGCACTGAATCTGAAATCGGCCCGGGCAAAGCCCAAGATCCTGCAACAGGTGGAACAGGATATCAGGTAGGCGACAACTGCATTTAGCCCGGCTAAAAGACATGAGCGACCAGGCGTTAAACTGATCGCTCATCATGTCTTCTCTCAAGCCAGCATACGCAGCGATGGTTCGCGGTCATAGAAGCGGAGAGCCGCCGCCTTGACGAACGCTGCATCGACCCCCGTGACGCCCGCGTCGGGCACCACGCCGGCCTTGTCGAGCAAGGGCTGCGCTGTCTCATTCGCGCCAATCGCCTTGAGATGGCCAAAGGCGTTCATCACAAATTCGACCGCCGCGCCTTCGTTCAGCAGCGTCGCGCAGCCCTCCTGCGACACTATGATCGCCACGGCATCGAAAATCTGACTCGGCGATCCTGCCAGCTGACCATCGGCCTTCTGCTGCTTGCCGTTGGAGAGCTTTGCGCCACCGACTTTGGGCGCGACGATCACAGCCTTGCCCTTGGCTTTTTCTACTGCCGTGACGATTGCTGCCAGTTCGTCCGCATCGCTGCCGTCCGCGATCAGAATGCCGACTTTGCGCCCCTCAAGCGTCGCCAGCATATTCTTATGGATCGAAAGTGCGTCCGAAGGCGGCATGTCGATCGGCTCCTTGGCGGCGGGCGTCTTTTTCGGCAGATCGATCGCTAAGCCGTCCGCAACCCGGCTCGCCAGGTCTTCGTCCACATTGCGTAGATTGGCCACCATCCGGCCGGGCACCTGATCGAGCTGTGCCACCTTCGAGAGTTCGAACACGAAGGACGAGGCGATATGGGCTTGTTCACTGATCGTCTGTGAACGGTAGAATAAACGCGCCTGACTGTAATGATCGGCGAAGGTTTCCGCCCGCACGCGCAGCTTGTCGCCGCTCTCTTCAGGGCCAGTGGCGGCGTTTGCCGTTACAAAGCCGACGTCCGGGCTTTCGCGCGGTCCACCTTCCTCGCCATGCGCCGCCAGGCTGTTGGGTTCATAATTGGCACGGCCCTTGGGCACCATCGTCTGCATTTTTCCGTCCCGCTGGAAATTGCCGAACGGACAGCGCGGTGCGTTTACCGGGATCTGATGGAAGTTGGTGGTGCCGAGACGTGAATTTTGCGTATCCAGATAGGAGAAGAGCCGGCCCTGAAGCAGCGGATCATTCGAAAAATCGATGCCTGGCGGAACATTCGAGGGCAGGAATGCGACCTGCTCGGTTTCGGCGAAGAAATTGTCGACATTGCGGTTGAGCGTCAGTGTGCCGATCAGGCGCACGGGCACATCCTCTTCCGGGATGAGCTTGGTCGCGTCGAGCACGTCATAGGGTTGCGCCTCGGCAAACGCCTCGTCGAACAATTGGATACCCAGATCCCATTGCGGGAAATCGCCGGCGTCGATCGCCTCGAACAGGTCGCGGCGCTGATAGTCATTGTCCGCCGCCTGGAGCTTCAGCGCTTCGTCCCAAATGGTAGACTGAATCCCAAGTCGGGGCTTCCAGTGGAACTTGGCCCAGTCGGCCCGAAGCTGCGATTTTGGCCAGGTTGAAGAACGAACACTGAACGCTTGATTGATTCTACCAGGACCGTTGCTGACCACCGACCTCGTAGATATCGGCTTCCATGGAGCAATTGTAGCTCTCTGCGATGTTGAACATCTCGGAGAGGAGGCTTTGGATTTCCTCATCAAGGGAAATGCCATCCGGATCGGGGTCATAGGCGACGGTCAGTTTGTAATCACAATTGCCGTTTTTTACCATGGCGTAGTCGCGTTCCAGCATCGCCTCAATCCGCTCCCGAGCGGGTTTTCTACCTCTTCCACGCTTGTTGAAGTTCTCGATAATCAGATGCAGGGCGATGCTGGCAGTGGGCGGCTTTTCCGGCAGTTTGGTCTTTGACGGAATAATGTCGAGCGCCCGATAGACGGTCATTCGTGAGACCTTCAGGTCGCGGGCAACGCGGGCCTTGCTGGCGCCGGCGGCAAGGCGACGGCGGATTTCATCGTCATCGACGTTCTTCTTCCGGCCTTTGTAAACGCCTTCGGCGCGCGCCGCTTCGATCCCGGCGCGCTGACGATCCTTGATGAACTTCAGCTCCATATCGGCGACCATGCCGAGTATGGTGATGACCATTCGCCCCATGTCGCCCGCCGTCGTCACCTCTGGCTCAAGGATGCGCAGCGAAGCTCCCTTTTCATCAAGCTCATGCACCAGGTTCAGGACATCGCGCGTGGAGCGGCCGAGCCGGTCGAGCCGCAGCACGACCAGCTCGTCGCCGGTGTGCATAAACTGCATGATCGTTTCCAGTTCCGTGCGCCCGCTCCGCGAGGCCCCCGATCCGGTCTCGGAACGGATAATTTCGCAACCTGCATTCTTGAGGCGGCCAATCTGGATATCCAGATCCTGGTCCGTGGTGCTGACGCGGGCATATCCGATACGAGCCAAGTGCAAAATCCGTCACATTAGGGTGGCTCTTGCAGTGTATCGTCACATTGAGCGCAAACCCACCCTTTTGTGACAGACGAATGGTGTCACTCGGCCCTATCACTCTGGGGTGTACCCAAATGTTATAGGCCGATCAGCCGCCTCACGCTGCAAGCCGTCCAAAATCAATCCGGTCGTTCAGGTCGAGGTCGAAGCGGCCATAAAGGTAGCCGACTGGCTCAAATATATCGAAAATGGCGCGGCAAAATCGGGCACCGCCGATCCGATGGGCACCTATGACTTTACATGGATGTGGGAAGAACTGGGGCTTAGCGACCTCCGGCGGTAACGGCCATCATACGGTTCTTGAAATGTTCTCGCTTAGCGTTGTCTGGCGTACCTTCCACGCGATGCCCTCTCCCTCAGAAAAGACTCTATGCCTTCACGCCCAACGCGACGCCGGCCAATGTGCGAGCGCTGGTCGGAGGTAAGATCAATGAACCGCTCATCGAGCGCAACTGGCCCGACATCCTGCGCATCATGGCGACGATCGCAGCGGGGATCGTCGCCCCCAGCCAGATTCTTCGCAAGCTCGCCTCTTACCCGCGCCAGAATGAGCTGGCCCTCGCATTGCGAGAGGTGGGCCGCATCGAGCGAACCCTGTTCATGATCGACTGGATTCTTGATGCCGGCCTCCAGCGCCAGGCTCAGATCGGCCTCAACAAGGGTGAGGCCCACCACGCCCTAAAGCGCGCCATCAGCTTCCACCGCCGAGGTGAAATCCGGGATCGATCCGGCGAAGGCCAGCACTATCGCATCGCCGGAATGAACCTGCTCGCCGCCATCATCATATTCTGGAACACCATGAAGCTCGGCGAGGTCGTCAATACCCGGGCCGCCAGCGGTACCCATATCGCGCCTGATCTACTCGCCCACGTCTCGCCGTTGGGATGGGAACACATCAATCTAACCGGGGAATATCGCTGGCCCAAATCCTTAGCGTAGGATTCCGCCCCCTCCCGCAAACGCCCCCACACTGTCCTATTGCCGCCACGATTTTCGGCGAAGCAATCACGCTATGGTAGTTATTAGGCACGCGATCTTTCCTCGTGACACAGCTTCGGTGCTGGGCATCTGGCGTGAGTTCATCGCTAATTCGCCGGTCAATCTCGACTATCAGAATAATGACGCTGAGTTTGCAAACTTGCCTGGGAAGTATGCGGCGCCCAAAGGATGCGTGAGGTGGTCCCGCCTTCTTGGACAGTTTGGCGGCTGAGTTAAGCTAATCCCGGTTGTCGTTCATGCCGCCTGCTTGATCATCAGATCATGGGGGGCATGCCCCCCATGATCTGATTGCCCGATCCGCCCATAGGCCTCGAACGGGGTTCGCCCGGCCAGGCCCGAGTGCGGACGCTTGGTGTTGTAATAGGTGATCCACCGGCCAAGGCCAGCCTTCAACTCCGATCCGGTCTCGAAGGCATGGAGGTAGACGCACTCGTATTTCAGGGAGCGCCAGAGGCGCTCGATGAAGACGTTGTCCATCCAACGCCCCCGACCATCCATGCTGATGCGGACCTCGGCGTCGCGCAGCACGCTGGTGAAGGCGAAGCTGGTGAACTGGCTGCCCTGGTCAGTGTTGAAGATTTCCGGCTTGCCGAACCGGGTAAGCGCCTCCTCCAGCGCCGCAACACAGAACCCGGCGTCCATGGTGTTCGACAATCGCCAGGCCAAGACCCTCCGGCTTGCCCAGTCCATGATCGCCACCAGATAGAGGAACCCGCGGCGCATGGGGATATACGTCACGTCGGCGCACCATACATGGTTGGGTCGCTCGATCGCCAGCTTTCGAAGCAGATAGGGATAGACCCGGTGCTGCGGGTGCGGATCGCTGGTGCGTGGCCGCTGATAGATCGGCGACAGACCCATCTTCGCCATCAGGCGCCGTACCCGCCGCCGCCCGACCTCATGGCCAGCGCGCCGAAGGTGCCGCGCCATCTGGCGGCTGCCGTACCATGGGCACTCCATGAAGGTCTCGTCGATCACCGTCATCAGCGCCAGCGTCTCGTCCGTTTCCGGCACCGGGGCGTAGTAATAGGACGAGCGGCTGATCCGCAGCAGGCGGCATTGCGCCGAGATCGACAGGCGATGGTGAGCAGGTTCGACCATCGCCCGCCTCCGGTCCACGCTCATCGACCGAAGGCTTTCGCTAAAAAATCCCGCTCCACCACCAGTTGCCCGATCTTGGCGTGCAGCTTTTCCACCTCGCTCTCGCTGACGGCCTTGGCAGCATCACCAGCCCCCGAGAACGTGCTCGTCATCCCGTCAATGGCCTGGCGTTTCCACGATGCGATCATCGTATGGTGCACGCCGTGCTTGGCTGCCAACTCCGCCAGCGTCAGGTCGCCCCGGATCGCCTCTAGCGCTACCTTCGCCTTAAAATCCGCGCTGTAGCGCTTCCTCGTCGTCTTCATTCCCGTACCAATCCATCAGGTCGGGATTAGCTTAGCGTCCTGTCCAGAAAACCGGCACCACCTCAGCGTGCTGCTTGCGGACCGGGAGGGGGAAATCGAAGGCTGCGTAGCGATGCGCCAAGTCACACACGAGATATGCGAGATGAAACGACTATATGTTCGTCCCCAGGCTCAGGGACGGCATCTTGGTCGCGCGCTCGCTGAACGTCTGATCGAGGAAGCTCGCACTGTGGGCTACAGCGAAATGAGGCTCGATGTGCAAGCGAAGTTCGTCCCCGCGCGCAAGCTGTATGAGACTCTTGGTTTCGTCGCGGCGGAGCCGATTTCCTTCAACCCGGTTCCCGGCGCATCCTTTCTTGGACTTCACCTGTAGTCGAGTCCGTAGCTATCGACCAGAAAGTGACAAAGGCGGATCAGTCGATATGTTTGCATGTGGACATGAACGCTTGTCCACATAAGGGATCAGCGCAGTGGCTTGCGTTCGTGCCGTTTCTTGCAGAAGCCTAGGAAAGCGGCGCGGGGGCTTTTCAGCTCGGGCTTGCCCATGTCGTGCCACCACGACACCCATTCGTCATAAAGCGCATACACGTCATAGCCTGGCGCGGCCGTCTTGGCGTCGTGCATGGTTTCCGGGTCGATATAGGGCGCATCGTCGCCGGCGTTGGCGAGCGGATCGGGCTTGGACTTGAGGCCCGAGCGGTTGCGGAACAGGATCACGTCATCATTCATCGTCACCGCATAGTCGGGGAAATGGCCGTGGTCCGCGTCATGCTCGCAGACCTTCTTGACCAAGGCCCGGAACACCCGGAGCGGGCTGTTCGAGCCGCATTTCTTTTGCAGCAGCTCCAGGCCGATCTTCCATTCGTCCTTCACGCCGCAATGCTTGCGGGCCAGCTCATACATGCGCCGCTCGAACGGCTTGCGGAGCCGGAAATAGTCGCGGTGAAGCGTCAGAACATTCTTGCTGATGACCGAGCGATAAACCCAATCCGACAGGGTGATTTCCAGATCGAGCATACGGCCGTCGAACGTCTTGCGTGTGATTCTGGCTTCTTCGATCAGCCCGAAAATCCGCGTTTCCTCGACACCGCCCGTCTGGATATTGGTCCGCACCGTGGTCCCGCGCAGGCGGGTGAGGGCGTCGGCCATCAGCCGATAGCCTTCGCCGCTGGTTTGCCGGTTGGTGGCGACGAGCATGTCATAGGCTTGCAGGCGCACCGTGCGGCTAGGTTGCTGGCCCTGATTCATCTTCGCGACGAGCTGCGAAATACAGTAGATCAATATGTCCTTGTCGTGGATCGTCGCCAGCCCCTTGCCCGAGGGGATAATCTCGATAACGTTGCCGTTATGCTCATAGCGCCGCATCCGGTTGTCGGGCTTGGTCGAGAGCGAGAAAACCGGATGCTCCATCGAGGCCATGTCGTCCTTGGGGATGGCGTCGAGAACATCGCAGATGAACAGGTCTTGGTTAGGGTGCCGCACCGGCAGCAGCGGCGTGCGATCGTCGCCGTCCACGGCCATGGACGGCGCGGCGATCGGCGCGTCAAACAGGGAAGGGGCGGAGTCTATCGTCATTTCACTAACGCCACAGCTACTATCGTCATTTCACATACGCAAGCGGATTATCGTCATTTCAGATTCACCCCCGCGCTATCGTCATTCCGATTACGCTTGGAGGGGGCGGGCCTATCGTCAGAGTGGATTCACCCTATCGTCACTCTGGATTCGCTTTTTCGTCAGAGCGGATTCACCGCGCGTCACAAAAACGCCAATTAATACATTATTTTCAACGCACTATAAAACCGCCCAAATCCCGTAACACGACTCTAAACCCATATATTAACACTAGGGCGAGGCTGTGGATAACTTTAGGCTGCCCCGCTTGATGCGACGTTGAAAGGAAGAAAAGCACCGCCTCTTGGGGCTCCGCCCCGCCGGCTCGCGGCCTTCGGCCGCCCCGGATCGCTATGCGATCCTCCCACCCGGCATCCCCAAAATGAGCCGGCTTCGCCGGCACGCTTTTGTTAATTTGGGGTGTGGTGTAACCGTCACACCCCTATCGCCAGCGCATCATTGAACCCAGCCGCCGAAAATGGCTTTCCAGAAAAGCCAAGCGGATATGTGGGCGTTCTGATCGAGAGGGTAGAGGAGGCGGAAACGTCCCCACAGGGGGCGATTTCCGGCCCGCCCGGCCTCATTCCGGGCGTAGGTCAGGGTTTTCGGCGTCGGAACCGCCTATGGCGCTCTACGGGCTTCCCAGGGCCGCCCGATTTTTCCGGCGCGAGATCCACGCACCGTTTAAACGGCCTCACGCCTTGTCGAAGCGGCCCGCGAACTCGCGATCGGCATAGTATTTGAGCTTGGCGGCGACGATCGGCCGTTGCCCCGCGAGGAACAGGAGCTGGTAATCCTCGCGCAGCGTGCGGACTTCATCGGGGGTGAGCAGCGGGCGAGCGACATGCTGCGCGCCGAACGATATGCCGGTTTCGTCGCTGTCGATCGCGCGGCTCATGGTCTCGAACACGACCGTCTCCTGGCCGAGCAGATCGGAGACGAGCTTGGCACTGTCGTGATCGTTGACCCCGAATATCTGCAAGACGCCAGCGTTGGACAAGAAGGTGCCGGCACGGCGCTCGTAGAGCGCGCGGAGCTGGTGAACGTCTTGCAGGATCGGCCAGAGCTGGATGCCGTAGCCGGCCATGAGGCCCATAGCGCGCTCGACGGGTTCGAGGCGGCCGAGGGCGGCGAACTCATCGAGCAGGAACAGGACGGGGCGGGCGGGGGAGGCCGGCGCGCGCGCCAGATCGGTCAACCCTTGCGCCAGCATCAGGCGCAGCCACCGGGCATAGGTGGCGAGCCGATCGGGCGGCAGCACCAGATAGACGGTTGTGGGCTGCGTCTTCACATCGGCGAAGGTGAAATCCGAGCGGCCCAGCACGGCCGACATGCGCGGGGAATCGAGAAAATGGGTATGGCGCTGCGCGGCCGACAGCACGCCGGCCGCTTCGCGGTCGGACTTGCCCAGGTGGCGGTTGGCGGCACGCGCGATCAGGCCCCGCGCCTGCGTGCTGCGCGACATTTCCCGCAGCATCCTTTGGGAATTATCAGGCGCGAAGGTGAGGCAGTCGCGCAGGGCTTCCAGCGTGTAGTCCTGGCCTTGCGCTTGCGGGTCACAGGCCACCCACAAGAGGATACCGGCGATCAGCGCCTTGGCTTCCTCGTTCCAATGCGCCTCGCCAGCTTCGCCGGGAGCGTCATAGACCAGCGCGTCGGCCAGCGTCATGGCGTCGTCGGCGAGATCGAGGCCGGCAGGGTCGAGGCGATCGAGCGGGTTGAACGCGGCTGAGGGGATGCCCGTCACCCCGAAGGGATCGAGGACATGGACCGGGCCGAACTTCGCGCGATAGCGGGCGGTGATGCGGGCATTCTCGCCCTTGGGGTCGATGCAGATGACCGAACCGGGATAGTCGAGCAGATTGGGAATGATGGTCCCCACGCCCTTGCCGGTGCGCGTCGGCGCGATCGTCAGCAGATGGGCGGGACCGGCGTAGCGCAGCAGCTTGCCCGATTTGCGATCACGGCCGATCAGCAGGTCTTCGCCATTTTGGGCGAGCGGGCGCGTCTCGCGATCGGTGGCGAAGCGGGCCGAACCGTGGGTGTCATCGCCGGCAGGACCGCCATAGCGCAGGATCAGCGGTTGGAAGAGGGCGCGCAGCGTGACGAGGATGATGACCAGGCTCGTCAGCATCATTACGATTTGGTAGATGTTGGAATCGCGGGGCAGGCCGAGCAGCTTGCCGAGGATCAGCGGCACGCCGAGGCCCAGCACCAGGCCGGTGATGAGGAACAGGACCACCACGCCGAACAGGTGGCGGATCAGCGCGACCGGACTGGTGACGAGGGCCGTGATCGCCCATATCGGCTGTTCGCGCGCGATACGGGCGAGGTTGCGAAGCGCACGGCCGAGCTGGCGGAACCATTCCATCGCCGCTTACCCGTCCGCCCGGATCGTCGCCGGCGAGATCGCTAGCGCCGGGTCGGCGTCGGGATGATCGAGCAGCTTGAGAACGATCGCGGTGGCTAGGGGAGGGGGGACAGCTTCTGCGCGCAGCATGTCGAACAGGGCGTGTTCGTCGGCGTCGAGGTCCATGCCTTCGATCGCGAGATTGGCGCGGGCTTCGGCATCGCCTTCGCGCCACAGAGCGATTTCGGCGGGGGTGCCGCGGACATAATCGAGCGCGCGGACCTCTGCCCGGATCGCTTCGACATCGAGCCTGGTCATGGTGCGTCACTCCCTTCCGCTTCCGCGTCGAACGCGCGTTTGCCGCGCCGCTTCCACAGCGTCAGCATGTTGTCGGCATCCTCGCCCTGGGCGCGCGCGGCGAGATCGAGCATCGCGCCGTAGAGGGTCGCGCGATCATCGTCGGTCAGATCGACGAGGCCGGCTTTGTGGACGAGGCCGCCCAGCTCGATCAGGTGGCGGGTGCGTTCCCTGCGTTGCACAACCCATCCTCTCGTATCGGCGCGGCGCGCGGCGGCTTCAACCCTGCGCCTCGCCTGTGCCAGTTTCGTTTCCGCTTTCCGCGTTGCCAGCAGCGCGTCGCGAACCCTTGCGCCCGCGTCCTTGAAAGAAGGCCGCGCCTTTCGAGCGCCACGCCTCCTTTTCTTCCGTGCTGGCGGATGCGACGGCAGCGAGCAGCGCGCCCGCCAGCACATCGAGATCGAGCGCATCGGCCCCGGTGGTGGTGACGAGTTCGCCGAGCTGCTGGACCTTCCTGGCCTTCAATGTCCTGGCCTTGTCGCCGAGCGCTTTCAGCTCCGCGTCATAGTCCCGCACCTTGCGCATCATCCTCTCCCTCGCGCCCATCAACAGGAACCGCAGCGTAGCATGATCGGCGTGATAGGGTAGCGCGTCCGGCAGAAAATACGGCGAAGTCAATCATGCGAACGGCAGAGAGTGTGAGTCCGCGCTTATACGTCGTTGCCGACGTGCGCTCAGAAGTGCAATAAGCAGGGTGTCATGGCGATCTACCATTTCTCGGCCAAGGTTGTGAGTCGCGCCAACGGATCGAGCGCGGTTGCAAGCGCGGCCTATCGTGCAGCGGAACGGCTGCACGATGATCGACTCGGGCGCGACCATGATTTCTCGAATAAGGCAGGCGTCGTCCATTCGGAAATCATACTGCCCGAAGGCGCACCGGAGCGTTTAAACGACCGCGCTTGCCTGTGGAATGAAGTCGAGGCCGGCGAGAAGCGCAAGGACGCGCAGTTGGCGCGCGAAGTCGAGTTCGCGATCCCGCGCGAGATGAACACGGCTCAGGGCGTGAGCCTCGCCCGCGATTTCGTCGAAAAGCAGTTTGTCGATCGGGGCATGGTCGCGGACCTCAATGTGCATTGGGACAGGGGCAAGGACGGCGAGCCCAAGCCGCACGCGCATGTCATGCTGTCGATGCGCGAGGTTGGCCCCGAGGGCTTCGGGCAGAAGGTGCGCGAGTGGAACAGCAATGCGCTCCTGAAGGAGTGGCGCGAGGCGTGGGCCGATCATGTCAACGAGCGGTTGGCCCAGCTGGATATTGATGCCCGCATAGATCATCGCACGTTGGAGGCGCAGGGCATTGACCTTGAGCCGCAACACAAGATCGGACCGGCTGCGTCGCGGATGCCCGAACAAGGGCTTGAGGCCGAGCGGGCCGAGGACCATGCCCGGATCGCGCGCGAGAATGGCGAGAAGATCATTGCGCGGCCCGAGATCGCGCTGGACGCGATCACCCGGCAGCAGGCGACGTTCACGCGGCGCGACCTGGCGCAGTTCGCGTTCCGGCACAGCGACGGCAAGGATCAGTTCGACCAGGTGATGAGCGCGGTGCGGACCTCGCCCGAGCTGGTGGGGCTGGGCAAGGACGGGCGCGGCGAGGACCGCTTTACCTCCCGCGATATGATCGACACCGAGCAGCGGTTGGAACACGCCGCCGATCGTCTTGCCGACAAGGCGAGGCATGGTCTCCCGGCAGCGTCGCTGCAAAGGGGGCTGGACGCCGCCGGGAGTGAGGGCCTGGTGCTCGGGGGAGAGCAGCAAGCTGCGCTGGCGCATATAACCGGCGAGAAGGATATTGCCATCGTGGTCGGCTACGCCGGCACCGGCAAATCCGCCATGCTGGGGGTCGCGCGCGACGAATGGGAGCGCGCTGGCTACCAGGTGCGCGGCGCGGCGCTGTCGGGGATCGCGGCGGAGAGCCTGGAAGGCGGATCGGGCATCGCCTCGCGCACGATCGCCAGTCTCGAATATCAGTGGGACCAGGGCCGGGAGCTGCTAGGTCCGCGCGACGTGCTGGTGATCGACGAGGCCGGCATGATCGGCACGCGCCAGATGGAGCGGGTGCTGTCGGCGGCCGAGCGGGCGGGCGCGAAGGTGGTGCTGGTCGGCGATCCTGAGCAGTTGCAGGCGATCGAGGCGGGCGCGGCGTTTCGCGCGCTGGCCGAGCGGCATGGGGCGGCCGAGATCAGCGAGGTTCGCCGGCAGCATGAGGACTGGCAGAAAGACGCCACGCGGGCGCTGGCGACGGGCAGGACCGGCAAGGCCGTCCATGCCTATGAGGCGCATGGCATGGTGCAGGCGGCGGACACGCGCGAGCAGGCCCGGGCCGAGCTGGTCGACCGATGGGACGCGCAGCGCAGCGCCGATCCGGACAAGACCCGGATCATCCTCACCCATACCAATGCGGAGGTGCGTGACCTGAACCTGGCCGCGCGCGATCGGCTGCGCGCGTCGGGCGAATTGGGCGACGACGTGCGCGTGTCGGCCGAGCGCGGCGCGCGGGAGTTCGCCAGCGGCGACCGCATCATGTTCCTCAAGAACGAGCGCGGGCTTGGCGTGAAGAACGGTTTGCTGGGCAAGGTCGAGCGGGTGTCGCCCGACAGCATGGCGGTGCGGCTCGACGATGGCCGATCGGTGGCGTTCGACCTCAAGGACTATGCCCATGTCGATCATGGCTATGCTGCCACCATCCACAAATCGCAGGGGGTGACTGTCGATCAGGCGCATGTGCTGGCGACGCCGGGGATGGACCGCCATTCGGCCTATGTGGCGCTGTCGCGGCATCGCGAGGGCGTGCAGCTCCATTATGGCCGCGACGACTTCGCCGACACCGGCAAGCTTGTCCGCACGCTGGGCCGCGAGCGGGCGAAGGATATGGCGTCCGACTATCCGATGTTCCGCGACCGCGACGCCGAGGCGCAATCGTTCGCCGATCGGCGCGGGCTGTCGGGTGAGATCCGCGTTGCGGATGCGCCCGAGCGGAAGGGCGTGGAGATCCTCGCGCCGAGCGCGGGAACTTCACGCCAGATGGGCGACGACCGCGGCGCTGGCGAGGCGAAGGCCGCGGGCGAGGGGCGGCCGCGGCGGGGTATGTTCGACAATTTCCGGCCCGCACCCGAGCGGCCAGCGCCGGCGACCAATCGCGGCCAGGGCGAGAGGCCCAAGCGCGGCATGTTCGACGGGTTGAAGCTGTCGGCCGAGCCGGCGAAGGGCGCGGAGCGCACGCCGGCGTTGCCGGATCGCGGCCAGGATCGGACATTCGCGCGCGCGGTCGAGCGGACCTCGCGTTCGGCCGAGGCGATGTTGCAGGCCCGCGCATCGGGCGGGCCGGTGTTGGAACATCAGAAAGTCGCGCTCGAGCGCGCGACCGAGGCGCTTGACCAGATCAGGCCAGGAGCTTCGCGCGACCTCGCATCGGCGATGCAGCGCGATCCGGCCTTGCTGCGCGACGCGGCGGCGGGACGCAGCGGCCCGATGATCGAAGCGATGGCGCAGGAAGCTCGCGTGCGCACCGATCCGAACTTGCGCGCCGATCGGTTTGTGGAACGCTGGCAACAGCTCTCCCAGGACCGAGACCGCCTCTATCGCGCCGGCGACATGACGGGCCGCGAGAAGGCGGGCAAGGAAATGGCGGGCATGGCGAAAAGCCTTGAGCGCGATCCACAGGTGGAATCGATCCTGCGTAATCGCACCCGCGAGCTGGGGCTTGAGATCGGCATGGAGCGCAGCCCGCAGATGGGCGGCGGCGAGCTGGGCCGCCAGTTGACGCATGAGCTGGGAATCGGCCGCGACCGTGGACTTAGCCGGTAGGGAGAGAAACAAACATGGACGAGGACGAGTATCGCGAACCCCATGCCGGCGACGATCCAGTGGCCGCGTTCGAGCGGTTGCGCGGCGAGGTGTCGTTGCTGCGTCATGCGGTCGAAGGGCTGACCGCCGCGCGCGAGTCCATCGACATTCCCGATTATCAGCCGACGCTTGAGCGTACCGAAAAGGTGCTGGGGGTTCTGGCCCAGCAGATCGCCGCGATGCGGAAAAGCCCTGCCCTGTCGATGGACCCGGCGCATATGGCGGGCGAGATCGCGACGGCGGCGATCGGCGCGCGCCGCGAGGACCAGCGTCTTATCACCGAGGCGCGCACGGCGCTGGACCAGGCCGCGCGTGAGATCGGGAGCCGGCTTGCTTCCGCGCGGCGCGGCGACGAGCAGAATCGCTGGCTATATCTGTTCGGCGGTGGCGGCCTGGTGCTGGGGCTGTTGTTCTATGCCGCGTTGGCGGGGCCGATCGCGCGTCTGACGCCCGATAGCTGGCTATGGCCTGAAGGCGTGGCGACGCGCGTTTTGGACGCGCCGACGCAATGGGAGGGGGGGCAGCGGTTGATGCGGGCCGCTGCGCCGGAGCGCTGGGAGGCGATCGTCGCGACCGACAAGCTGTTGCGCGACAATCGCGAGACGATCGAGACGTGCCGCAAGTCGGCGACGAAGGCAAAGAAGCCGGTGCGCTGCACGATCGAGGTCAAGCCGGCGACAGAATAAGGGTGGATTCCGAGCATGATCGGGGTTGCGCGGGGCGGTAATGTCACGGTACAGGGCCGACCCCGCAGCGCAGGCACTTCGATGCCGCTCATAGGTGCACTCCCGGCAGCCGGGCCGACGAGGGAAAAAGCGCCGTCAGGCGCCAGCGTAGGGGCATCAGCGTGGCAAAGGTGAGCCCCCATACCCAAGCTGCCAGCGCGAGCGGCAAGGGTGTCGTGCGCGATTGTCCTTTGATTTAGCGAGAGAAGGCGCGCTGCACAATTAAAATGCCCCGTATGTAGTGAGTCCCATCTCGTCAACTGCCAATGATTAGACCTCTGGTCGCGCATCGTCTGGCAGGCTTGGACGAATCCTATAAGGATCGGCGCACGGCTTTACGATGAAGCAATCATTCCTAAGCGTCGTTAACCATCCTCTAACGCATGCGATGCGATTATACAGCTATGCTAGAGGTCGCACCGGGGTGAACATGAGCAGCATCTTCAACGACGTCATGGCCGTGCGAAGCGCCATCCTCGACAGGAATGCGGCGCTTCGAAATGTAGCAAGCAGCGCGGGTTCTGTTGGTAGCCCCGGGGGTGCGGGAGCAAAATTCGAAGCAGCGATGGATACCGTGCTTGGAAAGGCGGACGGTGCAGACTCGGTCGTAGGTCCAGGTTCGACCCAAGGGATCTCGGCTGCCGGGCGCGCGGAACCAGGTGGCTTTACCTCTACACTGCAAACACAGCTTCAAAAGATCAATGAAATCAACGCTCGCGCCGGAAAGTTGACGGTTGCCTATGAACGCGGCGAAGAGGTCGATATTGCAAAGGTAATGCTCGCGCGGCAGGAGTCGTCGATCGCGTTCGAGGCGACGTTGCAAGTTCGCAATAAGTTGCTTTCCGCGTATAAGGACATCATGAGCATGCCAGTCTAGCGAAAACCTTGTCGATCATATCATTGTAAGGAAGTCAGATACGAGCATCCCACCGTATCAGCTATGATGGGTTCAGATCGGCATCGAAGGGTATTCTGTTATGAGAAGATCGAGGGCGATTATCACAGCCATGTTTCTGTTACCTCTGGCCGTAACGGCTTGTGGCAGCAGCGAGGAAACGTCGGACATCTCCGAGGATCAGATGAACCATTATGCTGGCATACCGGAGCACGATCACCCGACGAATTCTACAAATGCGACACCGCAGTCGGCTACGCCGAATCCAGCGAAGAAGCAGTAGCGGCCATATTGCCGACCCCTGAAGCTGGATCCGGGCGCAATGTGATCTTGACCGATCAGGAGCCTTTCGGCTTGCGAGCGCTACTGTGCATGCTGATGATCTTCCAGCTGCTCCCCGAGCGCGTTAAGACGCTGGTTGCGACGCCAATACGTTCGGCAACAGCCCCGTTCTTCGGCTCGATCCGATAGCGGTAGGTCTCGGTGGCAAGTGCGACCGGACCCTCAAAGCGAACCTTCACCTTGTAGTCGGAAAATGTAAACGACTTGAAGGCTGCCAGCTCTGGCCCAAGATGATGGGCGAGGTATGTCGCGTAGGTTCCCTCCGAGCCACCCGTTTCGAATATCTGGGAGTCGGCCGCGAAGAGTCGCTCTGTTCCTTTCGCATCGAGCTTTTCAATCGCCGCCTTGTACTGCGACAGTACTGCCTCCACGGCCTTCGTATCCGCGAAGCGCGATGCAGGCTGGGCGGCGACCGCGATCGGCATCGCCAGTGCTGTGGCCATTGCCACCCTAAACGCCAAAATCATGTTTCCCCCTTCAAAATGCCAGATGGTTGAGGCCGCCATGCATGAAGGCGCGCCCCAGGAACCCTTGTACCGATATCGCCAGCGTCATCAAACCGAGCAAACCCCCAATACACCGCGCACGATCGGTCGGGCGCGGTGCGGTGCACTGTGGCCAGTTAGGCGAGGCCTATTCCAAATGTCGCGATCGAGGTGCCGAGCCAGCGGCGGCGGGAAGCTTTTGGTGCTGCTACTCTAGGTCCGCTGGCGGGGCCGATCGCGCACCTTGCACCGGCGAGCTGGCAAATGGCCCGAGCGCATGGCGGCGCGCGTGCTGGATGAACCCACCCTTTGGGATGCCGGCCAGCATCTGATGGTCAGCGCATCGCAGCCGAGCTGGGAGGTGATAGTCACGGCCGACAGGGTCTTGCGCGACAATCGCGAGACGATCAAGGGATGCCGCAAAGCCGCTGTGAAGGCGAAGCAGGCGGTGCGCTGCACGATCCAGAAAAAGGCGGCGGAATAGCTACGGACGCCTCCCGGCTCAGCCGCAAGAGGTGATGGTCTCCGTCATGGACTCGCATCGGTGCTAGTGAGCCGATGCCCTGCCCCGATCGCCGCGACGGTTCCAGGCGAACCCGATCGCGATAGCCACCGCCATCAGGAGCTGCGCCAGCACGGATTGCCATGTAGGGAACAGGCCAAGTATTGAGAGCCTGGGCACATCGCGAAGCGGCGCTATGGCAATGATGCCCGCCTCTTGGAGAGCGGAAACCCCCTTGCCCGCGAGCACGACCGTCAGGATCGCCATCAGCCAGGAGCTGTAGCGGAAGAACTGCGTGATCGGCAGCGTGCGGCTGTAGCGAAGCATGGCCCAGGCGATCACCGCAAGCAGGAGAACGGCCGAGCCCGCCCCGGCCAGCAGCACGGGACCGTTTCCTTGCGACCAGAGCGCCGCGTAGAACAGGATTGTCTCAAAGACCTCCCGATAGACCACCACGAACGCCAGCCCGAACAGGAACCAGCCCGATCCTCCGGTGAGCGCCCGTGACATTTTTTCCCGGATATAGCGTTGCCACTGATCGGCTTGCGCCTTGCCGTGCATCCATATTCCAACCGAGAGCAGCACGACCGCAGCGAACAGCGACCCAAACCCTTCGGTCAGCTCCCGGCTCGCGCCGCTGATCCCGATTGCATAGGTGGCCACCACCCAGGTGATCCCCCCGGCAACGAGCGCGCTGATCCAACCGCCATGCACGTATCGCAGCGCCTCTCCTCGCTCCGCCTTGCGAAGGAACGCGATCATGGCGACGACGATGAGCAAGGCTTCGAGCCCCTCGCGCAGCAAGATCGTGAATGCGCCCAGGAACGTGGACGCTTCCGTGGCGGCATCAGGCGCCAGCGCCGCTTCCGCATCGTCGAACAGCCCGTCGAGCACTGACACCTTTTCCGCGAGCTCGTTGGGCGAGGCACCGCGGTCGATCGCGGCGCGAAACTCGCCCATCGCGCCTTCGATCCGGCCCATCAGCGCCGCGTCGCGCGCGGTGAGCGTTGGTTCGACCGGCTCGAACCCGTCGAGATAAGCCGACAAGGCCAGCTCCCTCGCCCCGCGCGCATCGCCACGCCGCGCTGCCGCTAGGCTTTGGGCGAGCTTGGCGCGCGCAACCGCAAGCGAGCCAGGCGCGTGTTGCATCACCTGATCGGGATGGCGGCGGAGATAGGCCATGACCGCATCGGCCTTCGCTTCGCCAATCGAGGTGGCGAGCGCGGCCGGGGTGAGCGCGACGAGGGTTTTCAGGTCCGGTATGCGCTGGCGAAGCGCCGGGTTTGACTTCCACAGCCGCTCGCCTTCGCGCGCCTGTTCGTCGGTGAAGGCGAAGCTCCCGGCGCGGAAGGCGAGCGCCCAGCGCTGATCGTTCGCCACATCGGCGAAGCTCTGCATCCCTGTCCCGTCGATCCCTTGCGTCACCACCTGATAGAGCGCGAACACGCTTCGCTGGCGGGCGCGCTCGGCATCAGTGAACGCGATCGGCGGCGGATCGAGCTTGGCGGCGTCGGGGCCATGCCCGTCGCCCGTCATGCCGTGGCAGGACGCGCAGGATTGTCGAAACAGCGCATCGGCCGAGGCGAGGTCCGGAGCCTTGTCGGGCGCGAGCGGCACTGGATAGGCGCGCAGCAGATCAGCCGCCAGCCCGTGCGCGGTGGTCGCCACCTGTTCAGCCGATGCCTTGCGCGCGATCATCCCTTGCAGGTTGTCGGCTCCTTGAACCAGCGCCGGCCGTTCCGGCTTCGCCGGCAGATCGCGCAGCCGCGTCGTAACGGACGCGGAGAACTCGTTCATCTCGGCATACTCGGCCGCGCTCTTGACCCGGCCCTCGGCAACCGCACCGCCATAATCGACGGCGATATAGTCGAGCAGCCGCCATGCGGTTTGCACGTCGCCGGGTTCGGCCATTGTCGCGGCCGGGATGAACAGCGCGGTGAGCGTGATGGCAAGCCGCAGGAGGACAAGTTTGAGACGCGTCACTTCATATTATCTTTGTCTCGATGCGATGCAGCTTAGCCGCAGGCCACCAACGATCCTGCGAAGGAATCGCATTAGCATGCTGGACCGTACCGGAACAGTGTCGATGCTCGCTTAAAGCTGTAGCCGCGGTCCACCGCCCCCGTCATCACCCCCGCCGCCTGAATGACCGCCCGGATAGAACTCGGTACCTGGACTGCGCCATGCTGTGCCCCTCCTCTCTGGAGGCGAGTAAGGCCTCAAATTACGTATTTGTCCCAGCTCGCATAATGTTCGGGGCTGCGCTTGCCGCGCGGCAGGCTGAGCCCGATGAGCGCGATTCCCACGACCACCGACACGATCGCCCCAAGGGGGCCGGCCCCTGTCAGCAGGAACGGGGCAGCGACGAGCCATGCCCCGAACGCGACATTGATGAAGCGCAGCGCGCGAGCGACCTCCGCGGTGGCGATGATCGCCACGGTGATGACCAGCGCGCCGACGACATGGTCGCTGTTCGCCATCTCGCCTTCGTTCCCCAGGATCACCCGCGTCAGCATCAGGAAGGCGCCGAGCACGATACTGGCCGCCAGCGTCCACGGCAGCGTCAGCCCGCGCTTCGCATCCGCCCAGAAGGTAGAAGGCGAGGCCATCACGTCGGATGCGTCCTCGGCCCCCGCCTCGACCGCGTCGCCCTGGAAGAAGGTGCGGATCAGCGGCTTGCCGCGGCGCTTCGCCCAGGCGAGGAACTGGCCCATGGCAATGACCTCGTCCAATGCGAACGGGATCATGATCAGCATGGCGAGCGCGGCGATCAGCGCCAGCGTGCTCCACGTGCCGATGACGATCGGCTGGCTGATGATGAAATAGATGCTGACGACGCCGAGCGGAATGACGAGAATGCCGAAGAAGGTCACCATCCACGGCATGGTCCGCCAGCGGTCGCGGGTGCCCATCACCGCCATAAGAATTTCGAGCACGTAGCTGACTGTACCAAGACCGCCGTCGGGGATCGGCCAAGCCTTCGACATGTCGGATGTAATGATCTCCTCGGTCCCATTACGCGGGTCGGCCAGCGATCCAGCAAAGAACGGCTCCCACACAGTATCGATGTGGCCTAACTGGTAGGCCGTCAGGATACGCGAGGTCAGAAGCCCAATCAGCGCCATGGCGACGATCGGCAGCCGCTGCGCGTCCGTCGATGGCGAATAGGTCCAGCCAGGCGGGATGTTCTTGGGGTCCATCATGCCCGCCATGCTCATGCCCGGCATCATGGGGACCAGCACCGACAACGCGATCACGGCCGAGCCGATGAGCAGGTTGTTGTTGTACTGCGCGGCGCTCGGGCTCCAGAAGATCAGCGGCGCGAAGAACAGCCAGATGCCGATGAACGCGACAGCCCACTGCGCCCATGTCTTGGTGCGCGGGGCGAGCGACAGCGCGCCGAACAGCGCGATGGCGAGCCCGCTGACGACATCGCTGATAGCCAGTGCGCTGGCCCGCCATTCGATCGAAGGCAGCCCGCGATCGACGGTTACGAAACGCGCGGCTTCGCCGACGCTCTGCGTGGTCATGGAATCATAGATGAGCGGGCTGGAGGCGAGCCACAGACCGAGACCGATGTTGGCGTAAAGCGCCCAGCGTGCACGGCGCTCATCGCGGTCCATCAAGGCCATGTGATCGCCGTGCCCGCCGTGGTCCGACATGGCCGCGACCGCGGCGCCGGACCCGTGCCCCATCGCCGCGTGGTCCATTTTGCTGTGATCCATCCCGCCGTGATCTATGCCGCCCGTTCCGGCGGCCGCTGCGGGCTGGTGGTGGCCAGACCCCGCAAGCTCGGCCTCTGGCTCTTCATCCCACGCGACCAGGTTCTCGTTGAGCTTGTTGTTCCGGTACCAGGCCCGCGGATGCCGCTTGAGCGCAGCGACGATCGCCGGGAGCGTGTCGCGAAGGCTGTGCTTCGGTTCCCACCCGAGCAGCGACCGTGCGCGCGAGATGTCGAGGATATAGTGGTCGTTGCTGCTGTCGATCATCCAGGGCTGGATAAAGTCGTCGCTGCCGAGCGCTTCGTTCTGCAGGATGATCCCGGCCTTCGCGAGCGGCTGCGGGATGCGGATCGTCTTCCAGCCCTCGCCGTGGAGCGCCTCCCCGACGATGTCCTGGATCTCGGCATAGCCGGGCGGGTCGGGTTCGCCGACGAGCAGCGGCAGTTCTGACGGCAAGTCGTGCCGCCGATCGACGAGGCGCACCACGGCGTCGGCCAAGTCCTCGCGGTGCACCGATGACTGTGCCGCGCACAGCATGCCGGGATAGAAATGCGAGATCAGGCGGTGCTCGTAGATCTGCGATATCTGCTGCGCGAGAAACGCCGAGCGCCCGTCGTCGTCGTAAACTCCTGCGGCGCGGAGGAAGACGACGGGGATGTTCCCGTGGCGCTCATGCAGCAATGCCTCGGTGTCGACCTTGGACTGCGGATACGCCCAGGACGCACCGATTGGCGACTCCTCGCTGATGCGCTCCTCCGGAGTGGCGGTCGGCTTATGGACCAGCATCGTGCTGGCGAAGACGAATTGCTCGACCTCGAACGATTGCAGCCCGTCAATCAGCCGGCGGGTGCCCTGGACTGTCACCTTGTCATAGAGCGGGTTAGGCTTGCCGGTTATGTCGTAATAAGCGGCGAGGTGGATAACCGACGCGATGCGGGCGCCGTATCGTGCGCGCACCTCCTCGAGCGCGGCGCGGACCGCCTCGTCGGACCCGAGATCGATGGCGACCGCGGCCGCAGGAGGCGGCGGGTCCGGAGGACCGGCACGATCGAGTCCGACGACCGTGTAGCGTTCGCCGAGCCGGGCAATGAGCGCGGCGGCTATGAAACCGCTCGCACCCGTGATGAGGACGATCTCAGGAGCACCCTTGCCGCTCCCGGGCTCGCTGCGTTCGACGTCGGTCATGACTCTGCCACCCTCGTTCGTTCACCTTTGAATACATCAACAGACCCAGCAGAGCTAACCTCACCTACATGCCCGATGCGGGCGGTGCGAGGGTGCCGAGCCATGCTACGAGCGCCAAGATACCAATCACGCAGGTTGTCTCGACCGCCAGGCTGACCCGCAGCGTCATAAGCGCTCCGTCATGATCGTTCATGGCAATCGAGCGTTCGAAGGCCGGCGTGAGGCGGAACCGATTAAGCGACGCGAGTCCCAGCATCGCTGCGAACAAGACCAGCTTGGCGAGCAGCAGCAAGCCGTAGAGCGTCGTGCCCAAGGCCGTGAAATTGGCTGGGCCCACGAGCAGCCAGCTGTTGATCAAGCCGGTGATCACTAAAATGGCAACCACGAGCGTGCCCACCGCCCCGAAGCCGTGCAGCGCCCGATGGGTAAGCTGAAGGTGCGCGGCATCGATCGCCTCGGCGCGGCGCATCATCAGGAGAAGCAATCCGAACAGTGCGCCAACCCATATACCGCCTGCGAGGAGATGGAGAATGTCCGCGCCCAGGTGAAGCCATCCGGTGCTTCCCTCGTCCATGGCACCGTGCCCGTTCCACGCGAGTGTCGCCAACGCCGTAGCGGCGGCAATCATGGCCATCGCCAGCCATGATGCTCTGCCTCGCGCCAGTAGGACCGCGCCCCCGGCAATGACCAGCGCTACCATGCGCACCTTCCAGGCGGAGCCAACCGGTGGCCCTCCGAGCAAGGCAGCCACCGCGGCCTCGTCGACCGGCCAGAATGGAGATCCGGCCATCGACGAGGCCATGAGGATCAGGCCAGCGGCTGAAAGCAGCAACCCGAGCACAGCACTTCCCGAAAGCCAAGGCCGCAGAGCGATTGCATCCTCGCGCTCGCCGAGCCGAAGGCCATAGAGGCTGAACGCCGACAGGCCGAACAGCACCGCCAGGACGAGGTATAACGCCAAGCGGATGGCGACGGTCGGCCAGTCAATCATCCGCTCACTTCACCGTGAAGGTGTAGCTGCCAGTGATTTTGTGCGTGTCGCCGGAAACGACCTGCCAGTCGACGTTGTAACGCCCACGCGGGAGACGCTGCTTCGGGATGATCGTGAGCGTACGCCCGTCGGAGCCGACCGCGGCGCTGCTCGGCATCTTCATGGCCGCCATGCCAGGCATCGCGGCCATGATCAGTTCGGCCTTGGAGAAAGCAGGCACGAGTTTCTCGCTGAACTGGAGGCTGATCTTCTCCGGGGTCGCGACCGCCGCGTTGGCGGCGGGGCTGGCGGACACCAGCTTCGGGTGCGCGTTTGCCACGCCGCCTGCGAAGAACAAGGCGGCGGCAGCAGTCGTGATGAACAAGCGACGCATGCGGGTAATCTCCATTTCCGTTGAGTTCACCTGTATTACGCAGCAGGACGGGTCACCCCTCACGATCTTTTTTCGTGCCGCCGCACCCTCTTGATGAGGGGGAAGCGGCATCGGCACGTATTCACAAGGGAGTACAAAGCGCTTTCTACCTGCGCCTACCGCCCGAATGAGTAGGGCCGCGGGCCCGCCGGGCGCATGCGCGGGGTAATGATGAGGTTGCGGTTGACCAATCAAGGCTGGACTGGCGATCCCGAGGAGGTCATCGACTGTCTGATTGTGGGCGGCGGTCCCGCTGGCCTCACGACCGCGATCTATCTTTCCCGCTTTCTCAGGAGCTGCGTCGTTTACGACGCGGCGGCGGGGCGCGCCGCCTCCATCCCGCGCTCGCACAACCTCCCAGGATTTCCCGGCGGCATTTCCGGCGTCACGTTTCTTGCGCGCCTGCAGGCTCAGCTGCATGAATATGGCGGTACGGTCCAGAGCGGTGAGATCGACGCGATCGTCGCATCAGGCGATCACTTCTCGGCAAGTTGCGGACCGAACGTCCTGTACGCGCGGACCGTCGTGCTCGCGACGGGTGTCGTCAATCGACGTCCCGAGATGCCCGATGCGATGCATGACATCGGCGTCGCGCGTGGCCTTCTCCGCTACTGCCCGATTTGCGATGGTTATGAGGCTCGGCGGATGAGCGTGGCGGTGCTCGGCTGCGACCGCCATGGCGCTGAAGAAGCCGAATTCCTGCGCGCTTATGGTGCCAAGGTCACGCTTCTCGCCGAACGGTCGCTCGACCTCGCACCGACCGAATTTGCCAGGCTGACCCAGCAGGGCGTCGATGTCGCGCCCTCGCCTGTCGAGCAGCTGCGTCTTGGCGATTGTGTCGAGGTTCGATTGGCCAATGGCCTGGAGCTACAATTCGACACGCTTTACCCTGCGCTCGGCTCATCGCCTCGAACAGGGCTTGCCACTTCGCTGGGCGCGAAGCTCGCGGCAACGGGATGCGTGCTGACCGACGCCCACCAACAAACCTCGGTTGCCGGCCTCTACGCGGTTGGTGACGTTGTGGAAGGGCTCGATCAGATCAGCGTCGCGACCGGACAAGCAGCGGTCGCTGCGACCGCAATCCATAACCTGTTGCGCGACCGCGACAGCGGATTGGCATCCGCCATGGCCGGGCTGTGGCCGGCTCAGGGCCTACCGCCGACCTAGGGTGAGCCATTGGCAGTGCAACGAGTGAAAGCCCTAAACCGGAGCGCTGATTCGTACCACACGGCGATCGGCGACACGGCCCTTCTCGGTTCGATGATCCCGCACCACGATGGTGCGCGCGCGCAGGCGGCGTGGCCGTCGAAACTGTGCGCTACCCCCGGCGCCGGGGGTTAATCGATACGCCAAAGCGGCTGAACGGTCCGACGCAAAGGCCGGAACATTTCAGGTTCGTACCTCTTACTTAGACAGGGGGTGACCGCTACCTGAACAGGAGAGAACCATGCACCACATGCAAGAGATGATCGCCACGCATCCGGACGTGAAGGGAAACACGAACGACGCACTGATCCGCTGTATTGAGGAGTGCTACTCATGTGCTCAGATCTGCACGTCGTGCGCTGATGCCTGTCTGGCGGAAGAGATGGTCGCGCAGCTTCGCCAGTGCATTCGTCTGAACCTCGACTGCGCCGACATCTGCCTGGCGGCAGGTTCTCTCGGCACCCGCCGCACCGGCAGCAATGAGCAAGCGCTGGTCGCGGCTCTTCAAGCCTGCGCCATCGCCTGCGGGCTGTGCGCGGAGGAATGCGAGAAGCATGCGAGCACGCACGAGCATTGCCGCATCTGCGCTGAACACTGCCATCGCTGCGAGCAGGCCTGCAGCGAAGCAGTTCAGTCGATCCGCTGATCAGTCAAAGGGCGCGTCCTCGGTGAAGACGCGCCCTCGGCCGTGCCTGTTCAGAAAACGACCGCTTTATGCGCACAGCCGGACCGGTTCAGAATGCCAAGTGGTATATTCCGCCGTGCATGAAGGTTCCGCCAAGGAATCCCTGGATGGAGATAGCGAGCGTCATCAGGCCAAGCACCACCCAGTACAACGTCCGCGACCGCTCGGGAACCTTACGGTGGCGCGCTGGCATCCAAGCCAGCGCGACGCCGAAGACCGCGATCAAGGTCCCGAGCCAGCGATGCGTCATCAGGATCGGGTTGCGATCGGTCAGGTAGAACCCGCCCGCGAACCAACCCAGAAACGCCGCCGCGATCGCGCCTAGCGCGCCGACTACCAACATGATGTGGGCGACATGCTGATAGTCGCGGTTGCGGCGCCACAACCCGAACAGCTCCACCCCGAACGCACCGATGAACAGTGCGATGGGAAAATGAATGACCATGGTGTGCAGCCGGCCCAGCCAGCTCACAAGCCGTTCACCGAAACTCTTGTTCTTGTTGGCGGTCTCCTCGTGCATGCCGCCCATGTCCATGTCGTCGCCGGCGATGTCGCGGCCGCCCATGTTCATGTCCACGGTCGACATAGAGCCCATGCCCATGTGGCCGTCGCCAGCGTCTGCTCCATCCTTTTTCTGAGTCTCGACTGCGCTGTTAGCACCTGGCCCGGCCCCGAGCGCATCGTGATCTTCATGCGCCGCTGCCGATGTGCTTACTGACATTGCAACCGCAAGGAGCAAAGCGAAGGCTCCGCTTCGTTTACCGCGCATCACCCAACCCCTTGTTTCGTGTTCATCAATGCCCGTTTGCCTCACCCGGCCAAATCCTTTCGTGAAACCCATCGCCCGCTCTTCAAGACGAACTGGGCCGTGGAGCTACACCAGCTGCGGCGACCGCGTCTGCCGCCCCAGCCTGAAAAAACCGCCGATCAGCTGCCGTGGCGCGCGAACAGGCGGCGCCCGCCGGGACCGAAGGCGACCACGTCATAGGCCTGCGTCTTGACGCCCGGCACTTCCATTCCCGGCGAGCCGAGCGGCATACCGCCGACCGCGAGGCCTCGCACACCCTTGGGCCGGGTCGCGAGAGCCCGCTTCATATCGGCAATCGGCACGTGGCCCTCGAAAGCCATGCCATCGGCGATTGCTGTGTGGCAGGACGAGACGTCCGCAGGGACCCCCGCGCGCTTCTGCAGCGCCGGGCGATTGGAATCATCGACGACGCGCACCTGGCGCCCGAGCTGCCGCTGCACCTGCGCTGCCCACTTGGCGCAACAGCCGCAGCCGGGATCGCGGTGCATAACGATCGGGGTGGCCGCGCTGACGGCAACCGGAACCAACAAGGCTGCGGCAGTAAGCGCGGATCGTAAAGCTGTCTTCATGGAAAAACTCCTTGGTCATTCCTCCCGCCCCCTCGTGGGGCGGGAGGAACGAAGATTATCACTGAGGTCGCTTGCTCATCGACCGGAGCATCGCCTGGAGTTCACCGATGCTCTTGTTTTGCTCGGCAATAGACTTCTGAGCCATTTGCCGGGTCTTCGCATCGGGCGCCTCGCGGAGAACGATCTGCGACATGGCAATCGCACCGCGGTGATGCTCGATCATCTTGCGGGCCCACGTCTCATTTGCATTGGCGCCTTTGGCCCTCATCATCTTCTCGTGCATCGCCATCTCGGCGGGCATGAAGGGCGTGTTCATGCCAGGCATGTTGTCGTGGTTCATGCCCTGCATTTTCGAGTGGTCCATGCCTTGCATCTGCTGCTGAGCCAAAGCCGGGCTCGCTGCCATCGCCGCCAGAGCCAGAGCTGTAAGTGTCTTAAACATTGCCTGCTCCTTCTTGGACTTAGTCAACGCAACAAAGCCCAATCGGCCTCAAAACCATGTGCGAATGCCCAGAACAAGGCTGGTCGATGACGCATCCTCGCCGTCCTCGCGTGCAAAACGAGCAGAGCGGCCCACTCTGCGCTCGTATGAAACACCGATATAAGGGGCAAACTCGCGCTTCACCTCGTAGCGCAGCCGCAAGCCAAGCTCGAGGTCCGACAAGCCCGAGCCGATCCGGTCTTCCGGAACGTCTTGCGCCGCAAATTCCGCTTCGAGACGAGGCTGGAGGATCAGGCGCTGGGTGATACGCTGATCGTAATACCCTTCAACGCGGCCGAGCACGTCACCCTTGCTAGACAAGAACAGTGCGCCCTCCACATCGAAAAAGCCTGGGGCCAGGCTCTCGAACCCAACCGTAGCGTAGACACGGGAGGGGTTGGGCTTGAAGTCGTAACGAATCCCGGCCTGGAAGTCGGTGAAGGGTCCGATCGCCCGTGCATAGAGCGCCTGCAGCTCCGCCCTTTCCAGGCTTCTCCCAAAGTTCCCTTCGCCTTCGGTTTTAAGAACCAGGCGATTAATGTCGCCACCGTACCAGGCACCGCCATCCCATCGATAGGCGTCGCGACCGTCGCGGACCTGGTATTCGGCCAGATTAAATATGACCTGCGAGAAATTCTGCCCCCCGTGCATCTGCAGATGCTGCTGCGAATGCGCCATGGCGGCGGCAGAGTAGACTTGGTCCGCGGCCCGATCCGTCGGGATCGGCGGCGGCGGAGCGTTGCCGGCCGGCAGGTTGGTCCCGACCATCGTCATGCCGGTCGCCGAAGGAGGCATGCTTCCCATGTCATGACCCGCCATGCCTTGCATAGCGCCCGAACCATGGTCCATGCCCTGCATGGCACCTGGCTGGCCGGGGGCGGCACCGCCGGAGGTATCTGGCATCGCCGACATGTCGTGCCCGGCACCAGGATTGGGGTTGGCTCCAGGCGTAGTCATGCCCGGCATGGCCGTCATGTCATGACCGGCGTGAGGATCGGCAACGACCGCTCCAGGGGCCGGCGGCTTGGCGGACCGACTTGCGGCGGGCCTGGCCGCCGATCCCGCCTTCGCGCGCGGTGTCGACCTGGCGGCAGGCTTCGCGGACTCCTTGCGCGCGGCAGGCTTGGTTGCTGCGGGCTTCTTGGCGACAGGCTTTTTCGCCGCTGGCGTCTTTGGCGGCGGCATCTTCATGCCGGGCATGTTGGAATGGTCCATCTGCGCGGCCACCGGACTTGCGAGGGCAAGTGCCGCGCCGCCAGCGATCAAGAGGAACTTAGGCTGCATCGCGGTTCTCCTCGCCCATCGGGCGAACCGTCACGACACGCATCATCCCCGCGGTCATGTGATAAAGATTGTGGCAGTGGAACGCCCAGTCGCCGGGCGCATCGGCCGTTACGTCGAATGTCATCTTACCGCCGGGCGCCACATTCACCGTGTGCTTGCGAGGCGCGAAGTCGCCATGTCCGGTCACCAGCTCGAAGAAGTGGCCGTGCAAATGAATTGGGTGCGGCATCATCGTGTCATTGACCAGGGTGACGCGCGCGCGCTCGTCCTTGCGGAACGGGATGGGGTCGGCAGGGTCGCTCATCTTCTGGCCGTCAAAGCCCCACATGTAGCGCTCCATATTGCCCGTCAGGTGGATCTCCAACTGACGCGACGGGGCGCGAACGTCCGGGTTGCGGTCGAGCGCGACAAGATCGCGATAAGTGAGCACGCGATGATCCGCGTCCTCCAGCCCCTGCGGCGGCTCGCCCGTGCGGTCCTTCGGCATCGGCGAGATGGTCTGCACTCCCGGCCCCATCTTGACGCCGGGCGCGTTCTTGGGGTTGCGCATGTTCATGTCCATGCTGCCGCCTGACCCATGATCCATCCCGGCCATGCCGCCGCTGCTCATCTGACCATGGTCCATGCCCGCCATCCCGGCAGCGCCCGCCGCCATTTGGCTATGGTCCATCCCTGGCATAGCGCCGCTCATCTGGTCGCCCCCCATCCCAGCCATGCCGGCCATCGCAGCGCCTACCGCCTTCGTTCCGTGATCGGTGGGCTCTTTCCACCCGGTGAGCTTCCACAGGTTGCGCGAGGCATTCTGCATCAACGTGGGATCCGGCCCGCGCTTTGCGACCGGGTTCTCGTCCGCCATACCGGACATCCCCTCCATCCCGCTCATGCCGCTCATGTCCATGCCCATGTCGGTCATGGTCAGCAACGTGCGCGGGCGGAGCGGCGGGACCGGGGCGATCATGCCCTCGCGCGGGGCCAGTGTCGCGCGCCCCATGCCGGATCGGTCGATCGCCTCGGAAACGAAGCTGTAGGCGCGGTCCTCGGGCGTCACGATCACGTCGAAGGTTTCCGCGACGCCGATCTGGAATTCGTCCACGGTTACCGGCCGGACGTTCTGGCCGTCGGCCTGCACCACCGTCATCGGCAAGTCAGGGATGCGCACGTTGAAGTTGGTTTGCGCCGCAGCATTGACGATGCGCAGCCGAACCCGCTCGCCCGGTCGGAAGAGGCCCGTCCAGTTGTCGTAAGGGCCAAAGCCATTGACGAGGAAGGTGTAGGTCGACCCCGTAACATCCGCAATATCGGCCGGGTCCATGCGCATCTTGCCCCATTCCATCCGATCCTTGAGGCGCATCTCGCGGCCGGCGAGCAGCCCGCTCAGCGTCGGGCGCTGATAGTTGAAATAGGCGCCGCCCATCTGCTTGAGCTTGCGGAAAATTTCCTCGCCCGTCATTTCGCTATGGTCGGAGAGGACGATCACATGCTCGCGGTCGAATGCGATCGGGTCGGGTCCCGCGGGATCGATGACGATGGGGCCGTAGAGCCCGCCCTGCTCCTGCTCGCCCGAGTGGCTGTGGTACCAGTAGGTGCCTGACTGCACGACTGGAAATTCGTACACGAAAGTCGAACGTGCCTTGATGCCGGGGAAACTGATGCCCGGCACGCCGTCCATTTGGAACGGCAGAATGAGGCCGTGCCAGTGGATCGAGCTATCCTCGTCAAGATTGTTGGTCACCGCGAGCCGGACCTTCTGGCCCTCCTTGAGGCGGACGAGTGGCGCCGGGACCGTGCCGTTCACCCCGATCGCGGGCGTTGTAATTCCGTCCATGACCAGCTTCATCCGGTCGATCGTCAGGGCGATTTCCGTGCCCGATACGATCGGCAGCGGCTTGGCGATGCCGCGCGACACGGGTTGCGCCCAAGCTGGCAGGTAGGCCGACATGGCCAGCGTGCCGCCGAGCATGGCGGTTCCGCGCATCACGTCGCGCCGGTTCAGATTGCGGCTCATGCCGTTCTTTCGCTCCATTCAATGCTTGCGGCCGGCGGGAGGGGGCCGCCGTCGTTACCCTTCATTACGCGCGAACCGGCCCATCCCCTCATGCGAAGTCGAAAATTTTCGACAACTTCGCGCGCGCGCGCCGGAGCCGCATCTCTACGGCCTTGCCGCTGATCCCCAGCGCGGCTGCGGTCTCCGCTTCGGACAAGCCTTCCACGGTCCGCAGCAAGAGCGTCTCCTTGAGCGTTGCCGGCAGCTCGGACACCGCGCGCGAAAGCCGGACTAGTTCCGCGCGGTCGAAGGTTACCGCGTCGGCGCCTGGCGCCTCGTCCCACTCACTTTCCATCGTCTCGGGCGGCAGCGAAGAAGCGAACGATAATATCTGGCGTATGCGCCGCCGCCGATGCCAGTCGCGGCTCTTGTTGATCGCCACGCGGGCCAGCCACGCAGCGAGCGGCCGATCTCCGTCATATCTTGGCAGGTTCTGAAAGGCGGACGCGAAGCATTCCTGAGTGAGGTCAAGCGCCTCTTCAGCGTCACCGATATGTGCACGGATCAGGCGGTAGACTGGCTCCTGGTGCCGGCGCATGATCTCGGCGAAGGCGGCCTGACGTCCAGCGAGCGTCAAGGCGGCGAGTTCGCCGTCCGTGCAGGCCGAAAGTTCAAGACTCACCGCGCGTCTGCGGTCAGCGCCTTAACCACCGCGCGGTCGAACGTCCTCGCCTGGTCGGGCCGCAGGATCTGCCGCATCGCGAACATATGGTTCAACGTCTCCTTTTGGAGCTCGCCCATCGCGCCGTGCGAACGATCGACGGCCGCCGCGACCTGCGGCCCGTTACCATGTTCGGCCTCGATGGCGTCGGCAAGCCGGGCGTTGTCGGCCCTGAGTTCAAGCTCCAAGGCACGCCTTCGAACGGCGAAGCGTGACTCCAGCGTCTCGAGCTTGGTCCGTTGAGCTTCGTCCAGCTCGAGCCCGTCGTGGAGCAAGCTATGAAGTTCCACGCCCGGGCTCGGTGGGGAAGGGAACAACTCGCGCCCAGCCCACACGCCTGCGATCGCTGCCAAGAACACGACGGCCGCGATCAGCATCGTTCTCCGGGCGCTGCCCGTCACTGGAACGCCAGCAAGGTCGAAGGCGCTAGCGGCGCGGCAGGCCCGAAAGGCGTCAGCGTCGGCATCTGCGCAGGCGCCGCTGCGGACGACAATCCGCCGCCCACCACTCCCAAGGCGACCGCGCCTACCGCTGCCAGCATGCCAGTCCGCAGTGTCACTCCGCCGCCGGCGCGCCGCTCCGCCGCGATCAACCGCATGACATCGCCTTCCAGTTCAGCGAGCCGGGGATGAAGCGGCTGCTCGGCAAGGCGGCGCAAGGCGCTGTCCAAATCCATATCCATGTTCATTCCTCCGCCGTGCTCACATCCTTTACGCACGGCCGGCGAACACCCCTCGAATCCGACGTGAACGAATGTCACTAAGCGGGAACGCCCCCGGGCGCGGCGGCGCACTTTTCCATTGCGCCCAATCGTTCACAGCTCGCACGCAGGCCGGCGATCCACGCGTCCCTGTTTAAAATTCCCTGATTCACCTCTGTTGGCAGGCCGAGCGCAGCTAGGGCGGCAACCATGGTGTTCGTCAGGTCAAGCGAGGGGGCGACAATGTGTGCGTGGCGGCTGTGGGCAACGGCATGGCCGTGCATATGTCGACGTTTGTCGCGACCAGATAGCGCGATTGGCAACAAGCCGCCGATATTGCTCGTGAGCCGGGCAGCGGCACATGACCATTCCGCTGTCCGCAGGAGTTGGGTGACGGCAAGCGGAATGGTCCAAGAACGGGCAGCGGCGATAGATCGACACTATCGTCTTCTGGAGGAAATGGAGGGGCCATGTCTGTGTCTGCCCCCCCGCCGAGGAGGCGGTTTAGTGCGTGCTGAACAACTACGGTGAAAGCATCCAGCACCAAAGGAAAAGCCTTTGTCTAAAAGCTCATTCTAACCGTCGCTCGCGCGGTTGTCGGCGCACCGGGCATGATGTTGTTGTCGTTGTAGGCGGACGAAAAATAGCCGCTATTAAGGAGGTTCTCGACGTTGATTTGCGCCTCGATGTGGGGGGTGAGCTTGAAGAACGCGGCGGCATCGACGCGGGTGAACGCAGGCAGGACGGCGGCATTGCTGACCGAGGTGAAACTTTTCGATTGGTGGTAGATACCCGCCCCGGCCCCGAGGCGAGGGGTGAAATCGTAGCGGGTCCAGAGCGAAGCCTGCTGCTTGGGCACAAGCGGGACCTCGCGGCCGGCAGGAGCCGCACTCGTTGTCTTGCGGATTTTTGCGTCCTGCAGCGTGTAGCCGGCGCTGATTTGCCATTGGGGTGTGATCGCGCCGTTGAGGCCGATCTCAAGCCCTTTGCTGCGCTGCGCGCCCGTTAGCACCGTCCGCGTGGCGTCGTTGGGGTCGGTCGCGCGGGTGTTGGTGCGATCGAGCCGGTAGACGGCAGCGGTCAGGTTAAGCGTTGGGGAAACATCCCATTTGAGGCCGACTTCGTAATTGTCGAACTTCTCTGGTTCCAGCGCGGCGGTTGTTATGTCGAGCGATGAAAACTGATCGCCCGATTGCGGCAGGAAGGACCGGCTATAGCTGGCGTAGATCGAGACGGGTTGCACCGGCTTCAGCACTACCCCAAGGCGGGGAGACCAGAGGGTGTCGGTCCGGCTATAGCTCCGCCCGGCGACGAGATCATCGATGCTGAGCTTGAAGCGGTCGCGGCGAACGCCGCCGATGACATCGACATGTTCGCCGATCGAGATCTGGTCCTGCACATAGAAGGCCGTGGCGTCGGCATTTGTCCGGATAGACCGGTAGCCGGTGTTGGCGGTGGTGCGCAGCGTGACTGGCGGCACCGTGATTCGGTCAGCCAACGCGACAAAGACGCGCCGCCCTCCATTGACGATATCACCACTTCCGAAAAAGCCATTGATCCGCTGGTTGCGCGTGCGCTGATCGCCATATTCGAAGCCGGCGAGCAGCACGTGGCGGACGGGGCCGGTGGTGACGGTCCAGACGAGATCGTTCTGGTTGAGCAGGTTCTTGCGCGTCGTGGGATCGCTATATGCCTCGAGGCCGACGCTCTGGACGGCGCCGCGCGGGGTGGCCGGGGTTACCGCGAAAGTGTTTCGATAGAGCTTGTCATAATCTCCGTAGAGGACGCGACTGGTTACGGTCAGGTTGTCGCTAAACCGATGCTCGATGCGCCCGCTTAGGACCTTAGCCTCGAAATCGCTGACGTTGAATCCCGGCACACCAAAAAAGGTATCGCGAAAACCGGTAAGGGGGCGTGACGGGCTGGTCAGAGAGCCTTGGGCAGCCGAGGGAACGCCTCGATCGATCGTGCGCTTGTCATTGTTGTATTCGAAGCCCAGGTCGATCCGTGTGGTGCCGCCTAGCGATACGGCAAAGGTCGGATTGATCGCGAGCCGGCGTCCGTCGTAGAAGTCCCGGTTGCTGTTGAACTCCTCATAGACGGCGTTCAGTCGAGCCGAGGCGGACTGGCTGATCGGTTGGTTGATGTCGGTGTCGATATACCATGCGCCATATGTATCCGCCGAACCGCTGCTACTGATGAAGGCGTTGGCACCGGGGCGCTTGGTGACGCGGTTGACGATCCCACCCCCACCACCGCGGCCGAAGATCATTGCGTTGGGACCTTTCAGGACCTCGATCCGCTCTGCGTTGTAGAGGCCGCGGTAATATTGCACGTCGTCACGCAGGCCATCGACAAAGAAGTCTGCGGTGCTGTTGTTGCCGCGCAGAATGATCTGATCGCGGTGACCCTCACCCTGAGATATCACCGCGCCGGGGACATAGCGAAGCACGTCGGCGATCGAGCGCATAGCTTGATCGTCAATCTGCGCCTCGGTGATGATCGATGCCGCCTGTGGAACGTCCTTGAGACTGGTCGGAGTGCGGGTGGCGGTGCTGGTCGCATCGACCTGGTAGCCGTCCCGGACGCCGGTGACGATGATTGTTTGGCGTGCGTCCGTAGCCGGGGGAGCTGGCTGGTCCTGGGCCGTTGCGGGCACGGCCATTAATCCAAGGCCTAACGCGCCGCTTAATGTACTTTTTTTCATTTTACCCCCTTGCGAATCGTTCTCAATCTGTGCGCCGCCCTATGATATATGCAACTGCTTCGCAATAGCCGATGTCTGACTTGAAAGTGCGTGATGAAGGTAATGGTGCGCATCGACCCCCTAAGTTGGAGACGCCCGAACGGTGTGCCGCCAGATCGGTGAGCAAGCCCTGCCGTCGCTCACCAGATTAGGGGGCGAGTTCGGGATCTCGGCGCCTGCGGTGGTCGTTTCGCTAGCGTCGCGCCTCTATATGTGATAATGTCCTTTATCACACACTCTAGGGACCATGATCGCATGACCGGGACGGCCGCCACGACACCCCCGCAACGTCGCCCCGTCATCCGGGCCGTCAGTTTCGATGAGGCCGGCGCGGCGATCGGCAGCTTGCTGCCGATCGCGCGGCCGCCCACACGCGCGGCCGAAACCGGCGCATCCGGCAAGGTCGCGGATTTCCTGCTGGCCTGGTGGAACGGCGACGAGTGCGGGCATTTCCCGATCATCCACCTTTGCAACGTCGATGCCGTCATTGCCGAGGATATGCTTACGGTCATGGCCTATCTGGCGCAGGAGTCGACCACCTACGCCGATGCCTGGGGCTACCGCGACGCGATGGGCGACCTTTGGGTGCGCTATCGCGGCGACCCCGCAGAGAGCGTTTAAACGCCTCCGAAGATCCACCGCAAAAAGGGATGCCGGCATGATCGAAAATGACGACGAGGCTTTTGCCGACAACTACGCCGAGCGCGACCAAGCCAAGGCGCTGTGCGAGCAGGCGCGCGCGGGCGGGTTGCGTTTCGAGGCGTATCTACCCGGCGACATGGCCGATTGGCTGTTGGCGCAGGTCGAGCGGGGCCATTTCGTTGATCCGTCCGAGGCGGTGTTCGCGATCGTCAAGAACTTTATCGACATGGAGCCGCACCGCGATTTGCGCGACGAGCTGCTACGCCGGATATTAGACGAGTCGGTTGCGCGCGGGCTTGAGGACGTGAAGGCGGGCCGCGTTCGTCCCGCTGATGAGATGTTTGACGAATTGCGCCGGGAGCTGGCGAAGCCTCGCCCCGAGCCGGCCCGTTGGCAGAAGATCGCACGATGAACCAGCTCGCCCCCCTGCCCTCGCCGGCGCTGGCGTTGCCGGCCTTGATCGCGGCGGCCGACGACGCCACGCGGCTGCGCTTCCTTGAGTTCTTCGCCGTCACCATTCGCAACCCGCATACGCGCCGCGCCTATATGCGCGCGGCCGGCGACTTCCTGGCCTGGTGTGAGGCGCGCGGCGTCGCCTCGCTTGAGGCCGTGCAACCGCTCCACGTCGCGGCCTGGGTCGAGGCGCTGGGGCGCGAGCTGGCCGCGCCCAGCGTCAAGCAGCAGCTCGCCGGCGTGCGCCACCTGTTCGACTGGCTGGTGACGGGCCATATCGTGCCGGTGAACCCTGCCGGATCGGTGCGCGGGCCGGCGCATAGCCAGCGGCGCGGCAAGACGCCGGTGCTGGCCCCGGACGAGGCGCGGCGGTTGCTCGACAGCATCGACGTGACCACCCATGCGGGCCTGCGCGACCGCGCCCTGATCGGGTTGATGGTCTATAGTTTCGCGCGGATCGGCGCGGCGCTAGCGATGCGGGTCGAGGACGTGTTCATGCAGAACAGGCGGCTATGGGTCCGACTGCACGAGAAAGGCGGCAAGCGCCATGAAATGCCCTGCCATCACAATCTAGAGGATTATCTGACCGCCTATATCGACGGGTGCGCGCTGCGTGAGGATCGCAAGGGATCGCTGTTCCGCACGATCGCACGCGGGACTAAGCGACTAAGCGATACCCCCCTGCCCCAAGCCAATGCCTTCGCGATGGTGCGCCGGCGCGCAGGCGCGGCCGAGATCGGGACGGCGATCGGCAACCATTCGTTCCGCGCGACCGGAATCACCACCTATCTGAAAAACGGCGGCACGTTGGAGACGGCCGCGACGATGGCGAACCACAGCTCTACCCGCACGACCCAGCTCTATGACCGCCGGCCCGATGACGTGACGCTGGACGAGGTGGAGCGGGTGTTGATCTAGGCGGCGATCGCTGGCGCACATCCCCAGCGCCCGCCCTGCCAATGGAACCCTACCTGCTGCGCGTTGCTGATCGCGGGCGGCTCGCCCTTGTGCCAGAAACCGAGCATCTTGCCCCGATCGTCCAGATGAGCGTCGGCGACGATCGCGCGCGCGGCCTGGATGAATTGCCCATGCCCGAACACATAGACCAGCGAAGCGGCCGGCATGGCGGCGAGGCGGGCAAGCGCCGACTCGCAGCGCCGGAGCAGATTGGCGAAGCTCTCCGCCCCCTCCCCGTCGCAATAATCAGGATCGGCCTCGCTCCAATAGCGTTCGAGGTGCGGCATCCGCTCGGCGCTGCGCGTGCCGTTCCAGCGCGCCGGTTGCAGATAGGTGAACTCTTCTATCGGCCAGACTTCGACCGGGACGCCGGGGAAGCGCGCGATCGTCGGCGCGGCCGTCTGCCGGGTGCGGGTATAGGGCGACGTGACGATGAGCGCGGGCGCTTGCGTCCAGCTCGCCGCGACCTGGCGCGCTTGTTCGTGGCCGTGCTCCGTCAGCTCGATCGTCGCGAGATCGCGACACGGCACGCCGGCGTTGCCTGTAGATTCGCCGTGGCGGATGAAGATCGCCCGCATATGCGTCATCTATCCGAATACCTCGCTATGCGAGCCAAGGCGCGCGAGGCGCAGCGTTTCGTCGTCGGGCTTGGCGTAGATCAGCACCAGATCGGGCTTGACGTGGCAATCGCGGTAGCCCGCCCAATCGCCGCTCAGATCATGGTCGCGGTATTTGGGATCAAGCGGCGTGTCGGTCGCGAGCGCGGCCAGGACGGGCAGAAGATCGGCATCGAGGGTCGCTCGATGTCGGCCCTTTGATTCCCGCTTGTAGTCGCGCTTGAACCGGGTCGAACGATCAATCGTCCGCATGGAGGTCCGCCATCAGCGCATCGACGCTGGCAAACTTGGTCCCCTTCCCCGCCGCCAGCTCTGCCATTGCCTCGCGTGTCGCGGCGTTCGGAACCTTGACCTCGAAAGGCAAGCGCCGTTCGTCGGCGATACGCAGCATCAGCAGCCGGATAGCGTCGGAGATCGAAAGGCCCATCGCGCCCAGCGCGGCGGTGGCGCGTTCCTTCGTCGTATTGTCGATCCTGGCGCGGACATAGGTGTCGGAAACAGCCATTGGGATTTCCTTCTGAAAACGTAGTCCCAATGTAGTCACAAAATCTGATTTTGGCAATGGGTGCGGTGATTATGCGCCTGCCGCTGGCGCGGCACCGTGGCTCTAGTCGCTCACGCTCCCCAAGCCCGCAAGCGGTCTTGGCCCAAGGTAACGATCCACATGGCGGAAGCGAGATCGCTGCGCGGATCTCGCGCAGCAGTGCCGGGGGAAAGGCGGTCCCGGCCGCCTCTCCCCCGCAACGGCAATCAGCGGGACCGTGGCTCACTCGGCTGCGCCTCCCTGCGCCGCGCACCACTCCCGCAGATTCCCGCTGCCCCCCTCTCTCGCCGGCGTTCTTGGGCGTCCGTGTTCCGGCCGATGGCATGGCCATCGCCGGACAGGCGATTTGAAGGGAGTAAAGACGATGACCCACGAAACCCGCGAAAGCTGGCTCAATGCCGTGGCGCAGGGCATGGCTCTGCTGTTCGAGGCGCTGGACGCCCCCTGCCCGACCGCTTACGCGTGGCGATCGGCTTCACCAGCAGAGGCGCGAAGGGCAAGGCGATCGGTGAGTGCTGGGACAACCGACTTAGCGCGGACGGGCATTTTGAAATCTTCATTCGCCCGGACCTAGCGCACGCGCCCGATGCGATGCCGGCGCAGATCGCGGCCATCCTCGCGCATGAGCTGGTCCATGCCGCCGTCGGCATCCCGGCAGGGCATGGGAAGGCGTTTAAACGGGTCGCGCTGGGGCTGGGGTTGGTCGGGCCTATGCGCGCCACCACCCCCGGCGAGGCGTTCCTTGCGGCCGTCGCACCGATCCTCGATGCCGCTGGCCCCCTCCCCCATGCCCGTCTCGACACGGACGGGGAGTCGACCGCGCCCAAGGAGCAGAAAACCCGGATGCTGAAATGCGAGTGCGCGACGTGCGGCTATACCGCGAGGACCGCGCGCAAATGGCTTGAGCAGGCCGGAGCGCCGCTTTGCCCGATCGAGGATCACGGCCAGATGAGCCATGAGGCGCTGGACGATGACAGCGAGGATGAGGGCGGCGAGGACGGCTAGACGCCCTGCCCTTTCATCCGATAGCCGCTTGCGCTATGACCACATGCAAACATGAGTTCATGTAAGGATATTCACATGCCAACAATCGCGATCATCAGCCAGAAGGGGGGCGCGGGCAAGACCACCCTCGCCTTGCACCTGGCCGCAGCCGCCGAGGATTCCGGGCATACCGCGCTGGTGATCGATCTCGACCCGCAGGCGACGGCGAGCCAATGGGCGGCATGGCGGCAGGACGCGCCCCCGGTCGTGATCGACAGCGCCCCCCCTCGCCTTGCCGCCAAGATCGAGCAAGCGACGGCGCAGGGCGCGGAGTTCATCGTGATCGACACCCCGCCCCATGCCGACAGCGCCGCCAGCGCCGCCGTCGAGGCGGCCGACCTGGTGTTGATACCTTGTCGGCCGAGCGCGTTCGACCTGGCCGCGATCAAGACCACGGCCAGCCTTGTGAAGATGCGCGGCAAGCCCGCTTTCGTGATCTTCACGGCGGGAAGCCCGACCGCGCCACGCATGTATGACGAGGCGGCGCAGCTCGTGCAGGGTTACGGGCTGGACGCCTGCCCGCTGCGTGTCGCGGATCGCGCCGCGTTCCGCCATGCGGCGACCGAGGGAAAAACCGTGATGGAGATCGAACCGAATGGCAAGGCGGCCGATGAGGTGCGTCAGCTTTACAAGTGGGCATGTGAACATGTAAACATGCCAGCAGATAGGAAGCGGAGGGCCAGCGCATGAGCCGGAAGGGATCATTGCTTGCATTGCGGGATCGGGACGCAGCGCCGACGCCGGCGACGGCCGAGCCGGAGGGAAGGGCGGCCGCGCCGAGCGCCCGCAGCACTGGCATAGGCACCGGCAGCAGTTCGAGCAGCAGCCCGGTTGCGCCGAGCCGTCAGGGCAAGAAGGCGATGACGGGCTATTTCAGCCCGGAAATGTCGTTCGCCATGCACATGACCGCCCGCAAGCACGGCATGAGCTTGCAGGACGCGATGGCCGAGGCGTTCAACGACTGGCTCCGAAAGATGGGGGAAAGTCCTGTAGGCAAGTGAGCATGTTCACATGCAAACATATAGCTTAGGGGAAAACTCATGGCCGTGCTAATCGTGTCCGCCATCTTCGCACTGGTGATGATCGGATTGTCCATCCGGGCAAACGCCCGTTTCCGGCAGGAAAGGAAACTGCCGATGCAATGGCGGCTTTCACGATGATTGTGTTGAAAAACTCTCAGAGGCATTTCCTTGGGTAATATTCGAATTCAGGCGCAGTGGCAGGCGCATCAATGATTCGCAGGGCGCGGGCCGTCTGCATCATTGTTACCGAAAATCGGCGGGACGCACCTCAGCACCGACTTTTTCAACACAATCACGATCAGAGCCGCTTTCCAATTTGGTGAATTGGTCCGCACCTCGCGTTCTAGCTCTCAGCTTCACGCCCTTCCTTGCGATCTGTGTGCTGGGGCTGTTCAATGTTACCGCGATGACCCTAACGCCGAGGCCAGGGCAGGAGGGGATGCTGTTACCGTCCCCGATCTTTATTGGAGGCGCGTTCGTGGCGGCCCATGTTTTCCAGCTTTGGTTGATCGGAAGGAGCCTGGGCCGAAGTTAAACTCAATGTCGTCATGTTCACATGCAAACATGGCAGTTAACGCCACGACACTGGGGGCGTTTGCGGGAGGGGGCGGAATCCTACGCCAAGCTCGCCCAGATAGCCGGCGCGAGATCTTACTTGTTGCTGCCTTCTACGGTCGCGCCAGAAAGGCGACGGCTCAGTTCTATCCGGCGATGGCTACGCATTTTGAAGGTGTCTGGCCCAACGCGCCGATACTCAATGAAGCCGAGAGAACGCCAAAATCGCTCTGCCGCTTCATTCGCTTCCAGCACGGCCAACCGAATCTCTGTGGCACCTCTCGCAGCGGCCCAGCTTTCGACCGTCGAGTAAATTGAGCGTCCGACGCCACGACCACGCTGTCGAGCCGCTACCGTGAATCCGTGTCCCGATAATGTACAGGGGCCAGTCAGTCTGGAAAGGCGGGATGATAGTTATGCATCACGCTAACGCATCCTCCTCAGCATCAGCATCGAGCATTCGGCCCATCGCGTAGTAATCGCCAATAACGCCTGATTCTTTATTGGCTGCCACAACATCTCCGCACACGGTATAGCCAAGCCGTTCATAAAATGCGAACGCCCGGTCGTTGCGAACAGCGACGTGGAAGATCAGGAAGAGCAAGCCACGGCGACGTACCCATTCCTCGGCGGACTTCACCAGGCTTGCTCCAAGCCCACGTCCCTGCCACCGTGTCCGGATAGCCAGATTAAAAGAGGCAAATTCTGCAGCGCCTTCGATGCACACGCTCCGTACATCTATGTAGCCGACGAGGTCGCCTATGCGTTGCAGGACGAAGATGCCTCGCTCGCCGGCTACGGCGGCGTTTAGTTCGGCAGTTGTGCGGCGCAGGAGTTCCCCTCGATCCCGGACATCGAAGATCATATGTTCCGCTTCGCGAGCGAGGGCGATCTTCAAGCGTACCAAAGCTTTAGCGTCGTCAAGGTTCGCCGGCCGTAGCTCGCTCCAGCTCTGCTTTCCGCCTACTTGAGCTATCGAACGCGCCGGCGGGAGTGGGCGCGCGTATATTACCTGTGTCATGTGAGGATCTGGACTCCCTGTAACGCGCGCGCGCGCTTTGAGATCGCGAGTTTGCCGAGGGAAAGGTGACCAGAGCGGAAAGCGTGACGTGGGGAAAGCCGCGCCGGATAGCTGAGGCTGCGCGGCCCGTCCGCTTGACGCTGTTCCCGCTTCCAAAAGGCAAAAAGCCCGAGCAGATTCCCCGCGACCGATACAAGATCAACGGCCAAGGCGAACGGTGCGCCAATGAGAAGATTGTGGGCCAGCCAGAAGGGCGCGGCCACGAGAAAGACGATCTTCATCCGCGTCGTTGATCGCTGGGTCCGCGCAATGAAAGAAGATGCACCGCCGCAAGCGGCAAGGCCGGACAGGATTCCATGCCAGGTCGCCACGGTGAGCAACAGCAGCGCGAGCAACGTCGCGCCGTCGAGCGCGAGCTTGGCAACCCGGTCACGAACCACCAGCGCGACGGTGAGCTGCATCAGGGAAAGAAGGCATGCGGCCGAAGCGGTAGGCGCGCCGATCAGCGCGAAGTGAAGCGCGAATGCGCCCGCGCCCGCGCCCTGCACCATGAGCGCTCCCCGGCGCGAGGGTAGGAGCGGCCAGCTCACCACGCAGCCGAGACCAACAGCCCCGAATAGGATCGCAGCTAACCCGGTGCTCGCAAACGTTTGATCGAGGAAAAGCGACATGCACGCTCGCGTCGGGGTTGGTCCGGCTTCCACCGTGAAGGAAGAAGGTTAATGTGGCGTTGTCGTCGACCGCTTTCCCATCGCGAGTCCCGGCCACAATGGCATTTGGCTTTTGACGAGGACTGGTTCATTCTGCGTCCAGCGCGGCGCTCTTCCCCTTGGGTTCCGCCCTTGTTTGGACCAGGACAATGGTGCGTGACGCTTTCAAGCTTCTCGCCATCTCGACGTCGCTCGTGCTTTCTGGCTGCGTCAGTCCGCGAGAAATGGCCGCTCGCCATCGGGCGGCGTGTGCGAGCTACGGCTTCCAGCCTGGAACGGAGAGCTATGCGAAT
>NZ_CP119131.1 GCF_030128825.1 Sphingobium sp. WTD-1
ACGGCGTAACTTTGACCTATCAGGAACTATTTTGTTTGACCTATCAGGAACGGTTGTTGATGGGAAGGCAGTTTGACCCTTTCGGAACCAAAGTTTGACCCTTTCGGAACCAAAGTTTGACCCTTTCGGAACCAAAATGCCGGTTTATGCTATTTTTCACAGGTGCTTATGAGCCGCGTAACTTACTCCGTAGGTAACACTAATAACACTAGAGCCTCCTGCAATTTCGAGGATCAAGGGCCTTACCCAAAAGGGTAAGGCGGTGCGGCGCGCACCGGGCGCTTCGCCCCCTGCGCCGCTTGCGGTCGCGGGAACGCGACCGCTGGCACCACCAGCGCCCAGATTGCATCTTGGTACTTATTGGTATATATTGGGATCTGCTTAGAACAAGAAGGGGGCGGCGATGGCCCGCAATACATCCGTGTCCCTCGGGGACCATTTCACCACGTTCATCGACATGCAGGTGCAGGCCGGGCGCTACGGATCGGCCAGCGATGTGGTGCGGGCAGGGCTGCGGCTGCTGCAAGAGCATGAGGCCAAGGTGAAGGCGCTGGAAGTCGCCCTGATCGAGGGCGAGGAATCCGGCGAACCGCAGCCCTTTGACTTCGAAGCGTTCAAGAAGCGGAAGCGGGCGGAGTATGAGGGCAGATGAAGGCCCTTTCCTTCTCGCCTCGGGCAGAAGTCGACATTGACGGTATCTGGGACTACAGCGCCGACAACTGGGGGCCGGATCAGGCTGACCGCTACACCGACGAAATCCGGGATGCCTGCCATGCGCTGGCATCGGGCCGGAAGCAGGGGCGGGCGACGAATGTTCGCCTTGGCTATCGCAAATGCCCCACCGGCTCGCATGTGATCTATTTCCGCGACCGGGGGGACTGGCTGGAGATTGTCCGCGTCCTGCATAGCGCACAGGACGCGGAGCGGCACCTGTGAGCCGTCACTCCCCGGCTGGCTGTGTCGGTGGTGAAACCATGAAGATGCAGTATCGGCTTCCGTCCCGCTGATCGGCGAATTCACCGCCTGCGGACAGGCAGTAGATGCGAGGATGCTGGCCGAAGGCTTTGGCATCGCCTCTGCCGGTGATCCAGAAGGCTGCCAGCGCGCCGATAAGCGCTCCTGCGGCCCCGATCGAGGTCAGCCAGACCCAGAACCCGCCGAACCAGCGCCACGCCTCCCTGCGGGCCTCTCCTGCGGCCTGTGAGAGGCTCCTGGCCGTTTGGAGGATCTCGGCATGGGATTCCCTGATAGCCCCTCTGGCGGCGTCCTGCGCGGCTTCTATGGCGGCGCGGTTGGTCTTGGCGGTGGCGAGCTGCAGCTGGCCCTCAAGGCGCTGTTCCAGCCGCTTGCCGGTTTGCGCCATGTTGTCGAGGCTCTTGGCGATGGTCGCGTTGAGGTGTTCGGCCTCGTCCCTGTCGAGGCTGGTGCGTTGCAGGTTCTCGATCTGGCGGCGCAGCGCGCCAATATCATCGACCAGAACCAGGAACGGATCGGTGTTGCCGCTCATGCCTCACCCGCCCCGGCGCTTTGCACCCTGGCATCGAGGTCGGCCAGCAGTCCGGCGATTTCCTTCTGGTCCACGTCCCGGGTTGCGTGTTTGCGCAGGGTGGATGCCAGCCATTTGGAAATCTTGGGGTCTTTCAGGGCTTCGGTGGTGACGATGGCGCCGACGATGATCTTTCGGCGGGTGTCGCTGGCTTTCTGACGGGTTTTGAGCCGCGCCAGCTTCGCTTGCGCATCTGCAATCTGCTGGTCGATGGTGCGCGCCATTCTTCCGCCCTTCCTCTTTACAATCGTTGAATTTGTGCCGCGTAGTGGATAGCGTGTCAAACACGAAGTGCCCACTTATACAAACGCTGCGCGTTTGTGTGGGCAAGGGAACCCTGCGTTTCCCTTGAACCCTTAGCCAAGTGCAGCGCGGAAATGGCGATCTACCACCTTCGGGCCACGATGATTTCCCGCTCTGCCGGTCGCAGCGCCACAGCGGCAGCGGCCTACCGCGTGGGCGAACGGATCGAGGATCACCGCACCGGGCTGACCTTCGATTACCGTGCGCGCGGTGGCGTCGATCACGTCGAAACCCTCGCCCCTGCCAATGCGCCCGCATGGGTGCAGGACCGGGCGGCGCTGTGGAATGCGGTCGAGGCGGCAGAGACCCGGAAGAATTCGCAGGTTGCCCGCGAAATCCGGGTGGCTCTGCCTGCCGAGCTGGACCATGCGCAGCGCGTCGAGCTGGTGCGCGCGTTCTGCCAGCGCGAGTTCGTGGCCCGTGGCATGGTGGCCGACATCGCCCTTCATGCGCCGGGGCGCGAAGGCGATGATCGCAACCACCATGCCCATATCCTGCTGACCACCCGCGAAATCGGCCCCGAGGGGTTCGGGGCGAAGAACCGGGACTGGAACGCGGTCGAGATGCTGGAAGGATGGCGTGAGGCATGGGCGCGGGAGAGCAACCGCGCCCTTGAGCAATGCGGCCATGACGAGCGGATCGACCACCGGACGCTAGAGGCGCAGCGGATTGAGGCGCAGGAGCGGGCCACCGCGGCGCATGATCGCGGTGACGAGGCCGAGGCGCTGCGGCAGACGGTGCGGGCGGTGGAACTGGACCGGGATCCGCTGCCGCAACTCTCTGCCGGGGCGTGGCAGATGAAGGAACGCGGCATCGAGGTTGCGGCCGTCCGGGTGTGGCGCGAGGTCAAGGCGCAGGCGGCCGAGGTTGCGCGTGTGGCGGAGGTTCTGGCCGGTCAGGTGCGGGACTGGATCGGGCGGGCGGTGGATCGCCTCGGGCCGCCGGCGCAGGGTCTGGTCTATGCCGGCGCTGCGGATCGGGATGGCCGGGAGGGGAGGCAGGACCTGGCCGCGCGGTTGCGCGAGGCATGGGAGGCCCGCCAGAGCCGCACCGCGTCCGATACCGTGGCCGCACCTGGTCAAACCCCGGAGCCGGAATCCGCCCGCAGCCTGGCCGAGCGGCTACGGGAGGCCGCGCAGGGGATCGACCGGGGAACGCTGGCCGAGGCCGCCGCGCGGTTGCAGGAAAGCCGGGAGGCCGAGGAACGCCAGCGGGTGCAGGAGGCCGAGCGTCTGAAGGAGCAAGAGCGGCAGCAGGAACGGTTGCGGGAGCGGGAAGCCCGCGACCACGACCGGGACAGCGGGCTTACCCATTGATCCGGCCAGCCCCGCCCCTACAGCCCGCAATGGAGCGAGCGGGCCGGGGCTGGCCTATCGACGGTTTGAGCCGATGCTGTTGAAAAACTCCGGCGGCCCTTCAGGACAGGGAGAAACCCGGGAAGTCGTTCCGATCCAGCGCGCGGGATTGCCGATAACCAATGGGAGTTCGGTCTTCGGGAGACGTATATTCCAGCCCAAAGCCGCCATTCGTCGGCAAGGGGCACGCGGTGCAAAATGTCAGATGAGAGCACAAAGCTCTACCCGGCCGCCATTGACGCGTATCGGGCAGTGATGACCTTTCACATGGCTTCTGATACTGCGCGGCATGGAACGAGAGCCGCAGTCGCAGGAAAACATGAACTATCCCATCCCTTCTGATATGAGCCGCAACACCTTGTTCAAAGAAGGCGACGTGTTCGTCCTGTTCGGCGAGTTGTTCGGGCGGGGATACGCTACAGGTCTTGTCGACGAGGCCCGCAAGGCCGGCATGAAGATCGTGGGGATCACGGTCGGTCGGCGGGAAGAGGATAACGCCCTCCGCGCACTGACGGCCGAAGAACTTGCAGAAGCCGAGGAGAAACTTGGCGGCACGATCATAAATGAACCGCTCATGGCGGGCTTTGACCTCGATGCGCCAGCAGGAGAGCCTACTCCGACCGAGCTTCTCAACAAGATGACGGTGGAGTCGTGGAAGGACGACAAGCTTGACTGGACGCATATCGAGATGTGTCGGAAGCATGGTGTCGACCGCTTCAAGACCACACTTGGTCGCGTTATGCGCGAACTGGACGGCATGATACCGGACGGCAAGAACGTGCTGTTTGCGCATACGATGGCGGGGGGCATTCCGAAGGCCAAAGCGTTCCTCGTAATCGCGAACCGCATCTACAAGGGCCGTGGCGCGCGGCACATGTCCTCGCAGACCTTGATCGAGAGCGATTTGGGCAAGCTAATTCTTCAGAACTTCAATGAAGTATCTGCCAACACCTTCCAGCACCTCCTTGACGCCAGTTCCCCTATTCGGGACCGGATCGAGGCGTCGGGAGGGCAGGTTCGCTATACGGCCTATGGCTATCACGGGACCGAAGTGCTGATCGGCGACGACTACCGCTGGCAGACATACACGAACTACACCCAAGGCTACGCAAAGATGCGATTGGAGGACATTGCCACGGAAGGTTGGGCTAATGGCGTGAAGGCGACTGTCTTCAATTGTCCAGAGATCCGGACCAACTCCTCGGACGTGTTCGCGGGCATCGAACTGTCGCTGCTTCCGTTGCTTCGCGCGCTACAGAAAGAGGGCGGCGGCGCGTGGGTCGAGGCGCTGTGGAACGAGTGTCAGGCGCTGCTGAAGGAAGGCGTGACGCTGGGCGATCTGTTGCAGAAAATATCGGATTACCAAAACCACGAGGCGATGCAACGCTTCTACGACTTCGCCTCATGGCCCTTGCCCAACAGCCCGGAACAGGCAGAGCAGACGATTGGCACGTCGGGCGAGATCGTTCAACTGCACAAAGACAATAAAGCGCTGGTCAGTGACGTGCTGAGCTATCATGTCGTGACCGCGACCGGGCAGCTGATCTTCGGCGAAACGGGTTCACCTGCCGGTCCCGTTCTTTGGCTGAACCATGATCTTGTAGCTCGCCAGCTTCTTGCAAACGAAGAAGCCTCGAAGAAGCCGGCGTAGCTTCCTATGGCGGCTTCGTCCGCATAGCAGACCTAGCTTTTGCCAAACATCCGCGCCCAGAATCCTGATTTCGGTCTCTGGTCGGTCAGGAGTGCGGTTGCCTGCTGACGCCATTTATCCCGGTCCTCGCGCAGGTCGGAGATTATCCCCTCTTTGTCTGCGAGGCGTTCATGTGCCGCCTCAAGGCGGGCTTGTAACTCCCTGACCAGACCGGAATTTTCTTTTCCGTCAGGTGTTTTCTCGGGTGTTTCCTTTTGTTCATCTGAAACAGTCGGTGGGTAAACCCTGTGCAGTTCTGCCGGGTCTATCTGGAAAGTCCCTGTTTCATCCTTGGTTGCAGATATTCTGCCTGATTTTATGGCTTTTGAGATCGTCGCCTTGGACTTTCCCGTTGCTTTCGCGGCATCGCCGAGGGTGTAAACCATGGGGTTTCCTGCTGTTCAGGTTTCCATGATGGTGGACTGTTCGCCTGTTCGCGTCCAGTCCTTCGGTGGCGCTGTCAGCGCAGCTTCTCTTGTTTTTTGCAGTATGCCACAAATGCCGCGCCGGGATTTTTCGGGGGGTTGCCCTTGGCGGTTTCCTCGTGAGCGTATGCCATCCAGTTAGACCGTAGGGTGTAGTAATCCCAACCGAGGGTTCGAGCGTGTGCTCTGGCCTGTTCCTCGGCCCATTCTGGGATGATGATTGGTGCAGAAAGATCGACCGGCGTAGAGCGAGGGCGCACTGTCACCATGTCGTTTTCGTCGATATCGAACTTGTAGAACGGTGTCACATCTGCCCGCATGATCTCGCGCAGGTTGTGGCGAAAGCGCTTTGCCGGGGCGTTGCTGCCTGTCTTGTTCTGGAGGTTTGCCAGCCCGATCTGCCACTTCGGGGAGTTGCCGCAGTGCTTACGGGCGATCTCATACAGGCGGCGCTCCAAGGGCCTGCGCAGGCGGAAGTAGTCATGGGTGATCGTCACCACCTGGTCAGTCTCTATCGCCCGCATCAGCCAGCGCGACAGCTTCACTTCGCAGTAGTCGAGGCGGAATCGCTCATCGTCAGTGCGGACAAAACCTCCTTCGTCTATCAGGGAGAATATCCGGGTTTCGATCTTGCCCCCGGACTTGATGTTGGTGACGAACTGCGCGCCTTGCAGGCGAGCGAAGGCATCCTCAAGGCGCTTGTAGTGGTTCCCGCCGATAGGCCGGTTTGTGGCAACAGACAGCTCTCGCGCTGAGAACCGGACTGTATCGCCAATCGGTTCCCCCCGATTTTTCCGGGCCATCAGCTGGCTGATGGTGAAGATGAGAATGTCCTTGTCGAAGATCGTTGGCAGGCCGAGGCCAGAGGGCCGGATTTTCAGAACGTTGTCACCGTTCCGATATTCGAGGTGCCGCATGTCCGGCTTCGTTGCCAGCGAGAACAACGGGTGCTCCATCGACGCCATGTCATCCTTCGGCACCGCATCAGCGATATCGAGCACGAAGAAATCCAAGTTTGGGTGCCGATCTGGAAGCAGGCTCAT
>NZ_CP119132.1 GCF_030128825.1 Sphingobium sp. WTD-1
CAGCTTGAGGGCTTCGGCTCCCGGCGGGTTCTCGATGTAGACCCCCCGCGCCACCTCTGCGGGCAGGACCGTCTTGGTCTCGTCAAAGGCGCGGTCAGCCGCAACTTGCGTGGTTTTGCTCATGGCAACATGGTTGGGCAATTAAATGTTGCCCGTCAATGAGCAGATAAGCCCCCATATGTTGCCTTTCAGTCCCCATTTGTTACTTTTCAGTCCCCATATGTTGCCGATAGCGCTGCAAGCCATTGAGATTGCAGGCCATTTTTCGCCTGAACTATAAGAACTATATGAACAAGAAGGGCGCTGCGCGCTTTTTGGTGATTTTGAGGGGGGGAAGAGGGCCAAAAATGGACACGCCTGAGGGCAAAAATGGACACGCCTGAGGGTCGCGGGTTCGAGGTCGGTTCATCCCTTCAGCGTCATTCAGAGCCGCGAGGGAGAGCTATTGGCTTGGCGGGGGGGGTGAGAGGGGCGAGGAAGCGCCTCAGAGCCACCAGAACGCCTCAGGATGGCTCAGAGCACCCAATCAGGCTCAGCGTGGCCTGACGGCCACCAGAAGCGCCCAGAGCGGCCCTAGGAGGCTTGAAGACGGACCCACTCGCCTTTGCAGGTCTGAGTTTTCTGATCCCATGCCGCCGTGCAGCCATAAAGCTCGCGTTCGACCTTGGGAGACTTGGCGAACCAGTAGCCGAAGCTGCCGACGAGGACGAAGGAGGCAGCAGCGAGCCAGACCATGAGGAGCTTGCGCTCTCCGATCTGTTCGAGGCGCACCGACTGGTCATAGGCGGCGCGGGCGCGTTGGTGGAGCAGGTCAGAGGCATTCGCCAGGGCGGCGATAGTGTTCTGGACGCTGGCCATCTCGGCTTTGACCCCATCGGCCCCAGCGCGGCGCATGGCATCGAGCAGCAGGCGGTAATCTTGGCCGGGATCGACCGAGGGCGGATCATCGAACTCGGCGGGATCGAAGTCAGTCATCGGTCAGGCTCCACCCCTCGAAGGCTTTGCGATCTACGTCACGCGAGATGCGGGCGAACAGGTCATCGAAGCTGGCGGGCCAGTTGCCGGATCTGGCGGCATCGAGGACGAGCGCGCCGAGGATGATCTTGCGGCGGGCTTCGAGCTTGCGGCGTTCGGTAGAGGCTCGGGCTTCGAGAGCCTGCAATCGTGCCTTGGCCTGCGCGACTTTCTTGCGGGCTTTTTCGATGCTGTCAGGTGATGGGGCGGGCATGGCAGTCCTTCGCTTTTGGAGGGAGCCTAGCGCCAAACACGACCGAACGAAAGTGAGGGAAGTGCCCACTTATGCAAACTTGCGTTTGCGTGGGTGAGGGGATACCCCTCAACCCCAGCAGGCTATCGCCTGCGCCATGCTGCCGCATGGCAAGTGACGGAGACGCACGCTGGCAAGCTATCACCTCTCCGTGAAGACGGTCAGCCGGTCCGCCGGTCGCAGCGCGACCGCGGCGGCGGCTTACCGTGCGGCTGTCGAAATCGCGGACGAGCGGACCGGCCTCGTCCACGATTACAGCCGCAAGAGCGGGGTCGAGCACCGCGAAATCGTCCTGCCGAACGGCGCGCCAGAGTGGGCCGCCGACCGGGCGGCCCTCTGGAACGCAGCCGAGCAGGCCGAGACGCGGAAGAACTCGACCGTGGCCCGCGAATACGAGATCGCGCTGCCTGCCGAGCTGCCGGCACAAGAGCGCCGCGAGCTCGCCATGGCGTTCGCCCGCGAGATCAGCGAACGGCATGGGGTCGCGGTCGATGTGGCGATCCACGCCCCGGGCCGCGAAGGCGACCAGCGGAACCATCACGCGCACCTGCTGACAACCACGCGCCGCCTTGGCCCCGAGGGGCTAGGGGAGAAGACCCGCGAACTGGACCAGCGGCAGAGCGGTGAGGTCGATCGCTGGCGCGAGCGGTGGGCCGAGTTGCAGAATCGAGCGCTTGAGCGGGCAGGCATCACCGAGCGCGTCGATCATCGGTCGATGAAGGAACGCGGGCAGGAGCCGGTGCCGGAACTGACGCGGGAGCAATACCAGATCGAGCGGCAGGCGAAGGCGAAAGCCGAGCGCACCGGCGAGCCTTACGAGCCGGTCACAGAAGCGGGGAAGCAGCGGCAGGCCGTCGAGGAACGCCGCGGCCTGACCGCCTACATCGAGCGCGGGCAGGAATGGCTCAAGAACGCCAGCCAGAAGGTCGCCCAGCTAGGGAAGACCATGGCCGAGGCGATGACCAAGACGCTCGCCCGCGACATGGCCGAGAAGGCTCAGAGAGAGCGGGAAGAGCGCGAACGCAGAGAGCGCGAGGAGAAGGAACGCGAGCGCGAATGGAAGCGCGAGCGGTGGCGCGACCGTGACAGAGGCATGGAACGCTAGCTGTTCGGGCTCGCATTCCTGGTTGTCTATCGGGAGGTATTCGAGACGATCCTTTTCTACGCCGCGCTCTCGACACAGGGGAACACCGCGATGCTGCTGGCCGGGGCCGGCGCAGCGATCAGCCTTCTCGCCGTCATCGCCTGGGCAATGCTCCGCTACAGCCGGACGCTGCCGATTACGCAGTTCTTCCGCTACAGCTCATGGCTGATGGCCGCTCTGACGGTCGTGCTGGCCGGTAAGGGAGTCGCTGCTCTCCAAGAGGCGGGGATCATCGACATAGCGCCGCTCGCCAGCGTGCCACGTATCTCGATGTTGGGCCTGTTCCCGACATTTCAGTCGGTGCTGGCACAACTCCTGATGCTTGCCGCGATCATGATCGGGTTCGCCTGGAACCGCCGCGCCAAGCCGCGGACGGGCGGGCCGCTAGCCTAGCGGCAGGGCAGGTGACGCCCCTCTCTAAAGCGTTGCTGCCAACCCTGACCGTGCATCGCACCGTCTCACGCGCCTTGGCTCGCAATGTAACGGGAGGGCGGCGGGGAAAGCGCCGCCCTCGGGCCATTTACGCGGCCATCTTGTCGCAAGCGTCGGCGCACTTGCGACACGCGGCGACGCAATCCTCCATGCCGTCCAGCCCTTCGCAGCTCGACGCGCACGCCCGGCAAATCTCGGCGCACTCGCGGCAGATATGCCGGTGGTGCTCGGACTTGCGCGCCATGAAGTCGATCGCGACACTGCAAATCTGAGCACAGTCCAGCATCAGCTTCATGTGCTGCGGCTCGGCGTGTCGCCCGCCCGCCTCCAGGCAGTGATTCATCGCCATGTGAAGGCAGGTGATGTGGCATTCATGGCAGGCGTCCATGCACGCCTTCATCTCGGGATCGATCTGATGCATTGTCTTTCCTTCCATATGCGCCCCCCTCCCCTTGTATATACGCGGTTCTTGGCGCTTTCCCTCGCCGCGGTTTGGACTTCACCGTCCTTACGGCTCGGACCATCGTCCAAGGTCAACCCTTTTCTTGCGCACAACGGAGAGTAACATGTTGAACTCCGACCGCAAGATCGTCCAGGATGCACCAACATGCGAGCCGAGGACGTCACCGACACGCTGGACCTCGCCCTGGCGGCTTCTGGTTGCGACAGCGCCACGGTGCTGCACAAACCCCGGCTACTCAGCGATAATGGTCCCAGCTACATCGCGGGTGAGCTGGCGGAATACATCGAGGCCCGGAAGATGAGCCATGTCCGCGGCGCCCCGTGTCATCCCCAAACCCAGGGCAAGATCGAGCGCTGGCACCAGACCCTGAAAAACCGCATCTTGCTGGAAAACTACTTCCTGCCCGGCGACCTCGAAGCCCACATCGAGGCCTTCGTCGAGCACTACAATCACCAGCGATACCACGAGAGCCTGGCCAACGTGACGCCTGCCGACGCCTACTTCGGCAGGGCTCCGGCAATCATCAAACTGCGCGAAAGGATCAAGCGACAGACCATCGAACATCGGCGCTTGCAGCACCGCAAGTTCGCCGCCTAAGATCAACCCCCTGACGAGGTCCGCACTCCGCTAATCTACGCCGCGAGTTGTGCCGAATGTTCTGACGACGGACAGCCGCCTACAGCTAGCCGCTAGGGCTATCGCCCTGGCGGCGCTCAGAGCTTGGCGCGACCGACGAAGCCGGTCCAAGTCTGGAGAATGGTTGGCGCGTCTAGGGGGATGCCCTTGGACTTGCACCACGCCCTGAAATCGTCGGCCATCAGATCGCGGTCGCGGCCCGATGGGTTGGGAACGTCCGCCCATGGGCCGGGCGCGTATTTGATCGAACCTGATGCGGGGAAAGCGAGGGGCGGCGCGTCCGCTGTCCCGTCGCGCCGCGCCTTGCGACCGACCTTCGGGCGGTCGAGTTCGCGGCGGGCCTGTTGCTTGCCTTCCATGGGCTTCTCCGTCCAAGCAATCGTGACGCTGGCCACAGTACGGCCGATCTTGCGAGGCGTCGCGGTCAGCGTCAGGCGCGAGGTCTGGTTGATCTCGGCAATCGCTGGCTGGAGAACGCGCTGGTTCAGGTTTGAGAACCGACCCAGCTTTCTATCCTGCACCCCCAGCAGCGCCCGCAGTTCGGCCACGGTGAAGGTCTTGCTGGCGACTTGCTCGAGGTTCACGAGGCTGGCAACATGCTGGAACAGCAAGATCGAATATTTCGAGGAGAGGGCAAAGACCGTCTGACGGTCGAGGATTGCCCAATGGCATGACTTCTCCGCCATCTCGCGGAAGGCGCCGCCGAACCACCAAGCCACCAGCAGGTCGCCGCTAACCTCATGGCGGTAATCCAGCTTGGCGCGATCCAGAAACCCGCCGATGATTTCGCATTGCGCCTCGGTGTCGTCGAAGACGATCACGGCTCCCGCCAGTTCGATGAAGAGCCTGCGGAGGGTGGCGCGGGTGTGGTTCCGCATCCCGTCGATTTTCTTGATGTCGGCCAAGCGCAATTCGTGGCGCACATCCTCGGCCATGCGCCCGCCTGCCTTCCCGATCAGCAGGTGCAT